>NZ_JBHYGR010000047.1:4097-64939 GCF_042738155.1 Kitasatospora sp. NPDC059088
TGTCCGTTCCGGCCCGGGCCCCCCCGCCCGGGGCCGGGGGGTCCGGGCCGGCTACCGGTGGGAGGCGCCGTCCCGGACCACCACCACCACCTTGTCCACCGACTTCGTACCCGAGAAACCCCGTGAGCGTCGGACCGACCACCAGCATCCTGCTCAAGGCCGCCAAGGTGGCCCGCCGTCAACGGATCACGGCCTCCTACTCGGCCGTGACCCAGGCCTGCGTGGACACCGGCGACACCGCCGACGGGGCCGAGCTGGTCAGCGAGCACCCGGACCTCCACCGGTGGTCGCTGCCCGCCTCGGACGCGGTCGCCATGGTGCACACCAGCCTGGACGAGGCCTGGGCCCTGCTGCGCGGCGCCCAGCTGCTGGAGCAGCAGCCGGTGCCCGTCGTCCGCCCGCACTACCGCCACGTCCGTACCCACGGCGCGCGGGCCGTGACCTTCTGGCACCAGCCTGGGCGGCGCCACGGCGACCCCGCAGTGAGCGCGTGGGTGACCGCCGCCGTCCACAGCATCCACCCCAAGTCGGCGCTGTGGCTGGAGCCCCACGACCCGTTCGACGGCCTGCTGGACGCGCTGGCCGACGCCGACGTGGACGAGGCCGGCCAGTGGTTCCTGCGCGAACACGCCGCCCGGCTGCGCGAGGAGTGGGAGCGCATCGTGTGGCCGACCCCGCCCACCGTCATCCTCGGCGACACCCGTACGGCGGCCTGCTACGACGACGGCCGCTGCCCGCGGCTGCTCCTGCGACGCCCGCTGCGGCTCGGCCGCCGCGAGTGGGACCTCGTCGCCGCCCGCTGGCGCACCGAGCTGCTGCGCGGACACCCCGTCGACCTCCACGCGTACACGTCGGCCTACACCTCCCGGGCCCGGCCCGACCTCGTGCCCTACGACCAGATCGGCGCCTGGCCGGACTACCAGACCGTCCGGGACGTCGTCGTCCTGACCGCCGTGATGGAGACCGTGCGCCGATCCCACCTCTACGGCACCGCCCGCCAGCGGGCCGCCCACCAGATCGCATGCCTGCGCGGCGCCCACCAGCTCCCATGGAACTGGGGGCAGCGATGACGACCCCCGAGACCTCCGACACCGTCGGCCTCGTCCCGCTGCGCCCCGGCTACCCGCCGGCCTGGGTCCACCGGCCCAACACCAACCCGGTTCCCGGCCCGGTGTTCAGCCCGCCGGCGGCCCGCACCGTCGGCACACTCTGCCGGGTCTGCTGTACGACGGTCACCCTCAGCTCGTCCGAGGCGAGCCTGCTGACGTGGCTGGCCGCCGACCTGTCGACCGACCAGATCGCGCGCCGCACCTACGCCAGCGTCTCCAGCGCCCTGGCCGAGCTGGGGAATCTGGCGCAGGCCCTGGGGGCCGAGACCTGGCCGCAGGCGGTCGACCACGCCTGCCGGAGCGGCCTGCTCCTCCCGCAGCCGACCCGCCTGACCCACCCGCTGCCCGGCCGGGACCTGGAGATCGTCCAGAGCCAGGCCGACGGCCGCGCCGTCTCGGAGATCGCCGAACGGCTCGGCATCCGCGAGGGCAGCGTCACCCACTCCCTCGCCCGCACCCGCCGGACCCTGGGCACCTCCGGCAGCCCCGCGGCCGTCTACCGCCTCCACGCCGCGCAGCTGCTGCACGCCGCCCCGTTCTGCCCCCGCTGCCCGACCGGGAGCCCCTCGTGACCACCACCCAGGAGAGCACGGCGCCCGATCCGTACGAGAGGGTCGAAGGCGACCCGTGTCCGACCTGCGGGGAACGGATCGCCCTCACCTGCCGCCAGCACAGCGTCCTGCTGCTCACCGCGGTCGGCCACGACATCCGCGGGATCGGCCACAGCCTGGGCTGCGGGCACCCCGTGGTGGCCCGGGAACTGGCGCGGATGCGGAAACTGACCGGTGCCCGCACCAACGGCCAGCTCGTCCTGGCCGGGGCCCGCGCCGGACTCGTCCCGCCGCTGGTGCCCGACCGGCCCCCGGGATCACCGACGGCCCCGCAGCTGCGTCTGTTCGTCCTGCTCGGCGAGGGCCAGGCCGTCGCCGACGCGGCGGACGCGGCCGGCATCAGGCTGGAGGCGGCCCGTCGGCTGCAGTACGCCGTCTACCAGCGGCTCGGCGTGCGGCGCCTGGCCGCGGCCCTCGCCATGCTGCACGCGATCGGCGCGCTGGAACACCACCACCCCTGCCCGAACCCGGCGTGCGAGCAGGCGCGCCGGACCCGCGCGCAGCCCGAGCACGAGCGGCAGGCCGCCCGGGACGCGGCGCTGCGGTGGGCCGACCAGGTCACCCAGGCGGCCGCCCTTCGCGGCGACCTCCGGCGCGGGCGCGCCGAACTCGCCCGCATCGTGGCCGAGCTCACCGCCGGCCAGGCCGAGCTGGAAGCCTGCCGCACCGCCGCCCGGCAGGCCCGAGAGGCGCTCCGGCAGACCGAGACCGACGCCGGGACCGTCGGCGGCGAACTGCGCGAGATCCGCCGCGAGCTGGCCGCCGCCGCCGACGACGTCGCCCGGACCCGGGACGACGCCCGCCTGCTCCAGCACGGCCAGAACAGACTGGAGCAGGGCTTCGAGGAACTGGAGGCCGCCCGCGACCGGCTCGTGACCGGCTGGGTCCAGCTGGCCGCCGCCAACGAACAGGCCACCCGCGCCCAGCCCGTTCCCGTGCGAGCGCCCATCCCCCCGCAGGACCGGGCCTGGCACCGGCCACCGACCACACACCACTGAACGAGACGAGGCCCCACATGCTCTTCACCCTGCCGGGCGGCACCACGACCGAACTCCTCCTGCCCCCCGCCACCGAACTGCTCACCCAGGACCCCGCCGGCATCGCCGTCCCCGAGCGGCTGATCACCGACGGCTGGCTCACCCCCGCCACCGGCCAACTCCTGCACCTCCTCGACCACACCGCCCCCCACACCGCCGCCCTGGCCGCCGGCTCCCACACCACCCCCGGACACACCCTGCTGCTCCTGGCCGACGCCGCCAAGGGCCAGCCCGCCCTCTACCTGCGCCTGCCCGACGGCACCCCCACCCCGCCGAGGCCCGCCGACCACACCAGCATCCTGCTGCCCCTCACCGGCACCCTGGACCTGGCCCTGTTCCGCCACCAGGACGACGTCGACCAGCGCCGGCCCCAGTACCTGCGCACCCTCAACCCCGGCCAGCTGGCCGTCCTCCACGCGGGCGCCACGGTCGAACTCACCGGCCCCGCCGACGGCGTCCAGCTCGTCCTGACCCACCACCGCCTCAACGTTCCGCACGCCCGCCCGCTCGACGAGGCCGACTACGAGGTCGCCGTGAAGGGAGCCCGGGCCCGCCTTGCCCGCCGCTTGGACGGCCTCCCCCACTGGCCCTTCACCCGGCCCGAGGACATCCCCGGCCTGATCGGCGCCGACCTGCCCAAGATCCACGCCCAGCAGGACGTCCTCCACTACCTCGCCGTCAACCGGACCTCCCTCTCCTACCTGGTCACCACCGCCGTCTACGACTACCAGCGCTACGACGCCAGCCGCACCACCCCGCTCCTGGACCGCGTCGTCCTGTGCCTGCGCCCCGAGCACGGCTTCGAACTGCGCCTCAACACCAACCACCGCCCCGACCACCACCTCCCGCCGCGCCACCACGCCCACCCCCACGGCGCCCGCGTCCTCACCGGCGGCTACCTCCACACCGTCCACACCCGCACCGACGGCTGGAACACCGGCCCCTTCACCGCCGACCAGCTGCGCCCGGCCGTCACCACCACCGAACTGCCCGGCAGCTCCTACACCCTGGGCACCGCCCTCGCACACCGGACGCTGATGCGGCCCGACACCACCACCCTCACGCTCTGCGGCCCCCGCACCTCCACCGCGCACGCCGCCGACGGCCTCCTCCCGCCGGACACCGAACGCCCCATGACCGACCGGGAACACCACGCCCTGTACGGGGACCTCGCCGCGGCCGGCGTCATCGAGCGCCAGCCGCCCAGCCGCTGACCGCCACCAACCCGCCACGACCGATCGGACCGACCGGCATGCCCCCGTTCCACTTCGACACCGACCCGCTCTTCCCACCCGGCCGCTTCGCCTACGGCCAGGCGGCTGTCTGCACCGACCCTGGCCGCCGCCCGCACCGCCGAGGCAGGCCAGGACCGGTGAACATCCTCCTCGACGCCACGTACACCAACCACTTCAAGGCCCGAGGACTCACCATCCTCCAGCCCCACATCGACAGCAACACCCCCATGCGATGCCGCCGCGACTGCGGACACGAACTCGTCCTCGCCCTCAGGAACCTGCACACCGTGGCCGCCTGCCCGCAGTGCACCAGCGCCGCCGCCACCGACGCGGCCGCCCGGTCCGCCACCGTCCTCGCCCCGGCCGGCTACCAGCAGATCGAGCCCTACCCCGGCTACTGGCACTACCCCTGGCGAGCACGCCACGACACCTGCGGCAACGTCGTCATCACCACCGCCGCAGCCGCCGCCGACCTCACCCCCGACGACCCCTGCCGCGCCTGCCGGGCCCTGGCCGACATCCCCACCGGCAGCCAGGCAGGCCTGGGCTGGCAGGCCGCGAACGAACGCGCCCTCCAGGCCGGACTCATCCCCCTGGAGTCCTACCAGCTCACCCGCATCCCCCAACGCTGCCTGTGCACCAGCTGCGGCTCCCAGGTCGCCCCCACCCCCAACGGCCTCCTGGGCGGCAGCCGCTGCCGCCACTGCGCCACCGAAGCACACGCCGCCGCCCGCCGCACACGCACCAAACCCCCCACCCCGGGCATGCTCCTGCGCCGCGTCGACACCATGATCCGGGCGCACCGCCTCCAACCACTCTCCCAGCCCGACACACCCGACGGCCCATGGCCCGTCCGCCACGCGCTGTGCCACCGCACCGAGACCCTGACGGTGCCCCAGCTGCTCACCGCCGCAGAAGAGTGCGCCGACTGTCAGTCGGTGGCCACGACGCACTGAACGGCCCCGCCCGCCCGGGCCGGTCGGCCCGGGCGGGCGCACAGCCGGCCCGTACGACCGCCACTGCGTCGAGGGGACGAGACCTGATGACCGATCTGGTCAGCGTCGACGGAATCCACGCCCGCAGCCGCCCGCTCCCGCGCCGTCCAGCTCTCCGCCGAGCACCGCGCCCGCTGCCAGGAGATCGCCCGCTACCCCCACCTGGACACCGAGTGGGCCCACGCCGCCGTCCAGGACGTCGTCGGCCCGACGCCCCGCCCCGCCCCCGGTGCGCCGCGGGACTTTCCGTTCGTGTGGCCCTCAGGCGGCGGGAGCATCAATGACGACCGCGCGGATGAGCCGCACCGTGCGCTTCGGGTCGAGCCGCCCATCGCCCGTGCCGATCGTGCAGGCGACCGAGATGAACAACTGGGCCAAGGCGAGCTTCCGAAGCGCCTCAGGGGCCTGCTCCCAGGTCTCACGGGCGGCGCTGGCGCCCTCGGCACGATGGACGGCCTGGAGCGACAGCACCAACGCGGTGACAGGCTCTGCTGCCCGAGCCACCGCTCGCAGGCGCTCGACACCTTGCTGTTCCCCGAGCCCGTAGACCGGCCGAGTCGCCAGAAGTCCGAGAAGGAGCGACGCCGCCTCCCATCGCGAGTCGCCGCCGAGCGCCCCGAGCTCGGCGATCAGGCGCCGCACGACCCCAGCCTCGCCGGTACGCACAGTGGCGTCCAGCGCGGTGTCCACGAGGCCCTCGACGACGGCGCCCTGGGGGAGCACTCTGGCCGGCCCGGGGGCGGCCTCATTCGGACGGGGGAGGTCGGCAGGATCCATCAGCCGACCGTACAGCGTGGCCGCAGCGACGGGCCTGGCGGAAGCTGGTCCGGAGTCGAGCCACACCCACGGGCGATGCCGCGGTACTCACGGAGTGGGTTCCTCTCGCTGGTCGGCGGGGGGACGGTTCCTGGGTCGCTTCCCTGCGGGCGGCCTGGGGGCTCAGATAAGCGTCGGTGAAGAAGTGGGCTGCGTGGGCGGCGGACGGGTCTCGTGCCCTGCGCCGTCGGTCACTACCAGCTCGACCGAGGGCAGGGGACGGGCGGGTTCGGGCGCGGGGTGGAGGAGGGTGGCCGCCGGACAGATGCGAGCCCGCAGCTGCTCCAGGTGCTGCGCGGCCTGCTGGCATTCCCTGGCCGAGTCGGCGAGGTCGCGCAGGCCCAATTCCTCGCCGACGGCGAGGATGCCGTCCCGCAGACTCAGCAGCGCGGCACTGGTCCGGGCGGGCTCCCGTACGAGGAGGGTCGGCCGCCGCCTGGTGGCCGCGAAGGCCCTGTCCAGGTTCTCCGGCAGGTAGCTCATGACCTGCCGGGCCTCCAGGAGCTGCGTCTGTTGCGTGGCGAACGTCGGCAGTTGGGTTACCCGCTGACCGTCGGCTGACCAACTGGTGGAGCCGTCGATGCCCAGGACGGTGCCGCCGTGGAGGACGAGCAGGCGGTCGGCCACCTAGATCAGCATCCCGGCCACAGTGGCGAGGCCGTCCCGCATCCTGCGCACCGTGCCGAGACGGCCTTCGGAGACCGTGACCTCTTCGGCCTCTACAGGGCCAGCGCCTCGTCGCCGAGCTGGACGTGAGCAGCCAGCACCTTCCTCACGGCATCCGCGACATGTCGGTCTGAGGATGGTCCACCGGACTCCTCGGCGGTGTGATCGACGTGGAGGGATGGTCTACTGGTACTTGGCGGCGATGTGGTCGAGGACCCGGGCCAGAGACCGGGAGGCAGGCCGCCGGTCGCGCTCACCGTCCACGTCGGCGATCAGCAGCTGTCGTACCTCGCCCAGGGCCTGGTGGGTCGGCCGGAGCAGCGTCAGGGCGGGTCCGCCCTGCTCCTGGAGGGCGGCGATGAGGGTGCCGACTGTCTCCAGGATCGCGATGGCCGCAGCCGGCGGCAGGGTCCCGGCAGCCATCACCACGTCCACCAGGGTGCTCGCCGCCGTGGTCGCGGCGCAGGTCGCCGCGTCGATCCGGGCGTGCTCGTCGCTCATCACCTACTGGTCAACGAGCTGCTGCCCGCCCGGTCACTGCCGAGCGTACCGGGGCGGGCCTTCGTGGATTCTGCGCTGTCGGCGGAGCAGCGCTCCGGGGTTCCCATGCGTCCATGGCGGGCGGCCATGTCGGAGGAGGTCACCGGGAGGGTCTTGGTGGTGTCGAGGAGTTGGCTCGGTCCGGGCTCGGCGGTGAGCAGGCCGAGTCTGCGGGCGGGGAGGGGACTGTCGTGGGCAGAGCGGCGGCTTCCAGGACCTGGCGTGCCATCTCCTCCGGACGGCATTGGGAGGAGTCGAAGACCAGGAGTTTGCGGTGACGGCGGCCCAGGAAGTGGAGCATCGCCGAGGTGAATCGATCGGCGAAGCCCTCGTCGTCGACACTGTGCTGATCGCCGGCATCGGGCTGGGCCCGTCGGCGAAGCCGGTCCCGGCGTACGGCGACGGGGGCGTGGAGGTATACGGCGACGTCGAACACTGGGAAGTGCGGTGCGGCCCACAGGCTGAGGGCTGCGGGAAGGAAGGGGCCGCCGGCCAGGCCCACGGCGATCGTCCGGTCGACGTAGCCCTCCTGGACCAGGACCGCGTTCCCGCGATGTGGCGGGTCGAAGCGCTCCAGTGCGGCGTCCAGCGCGAAGGCGAGGAGGTAGGCGGCTGTGATGCCGCTGGACCGGTACTGGTGTTCCAGGGGGAGGTGTTCGAGGGCCTTCGCCAGGGGGTGGTGCGGGGCGAGCATGCCGCGGTGCCGTATCGCCGGGACTTCGGCGGCGCCGAGCTGTTCGAGGAGCGTGTCGACCAGGGTCGTTTTGCCGGACATGTCGAGTCCGTCGACCAGGATGCGGGGCTGTCGGGACACGGCGCGGTTCGGGGGCGTGGGCATGGGATTCCCCTTGTCGGAGGCGGTGGCGGTGCGCTGCGCGATGCGGTTCAGCCGGTAGCGCGGTTCTTGTCCGGCCCGGGGTCGGCGGGTCGGACGAGATCGCTTGCGTGCTCGCTCGGCGGCGCCTGCGTGAAGGTGCGGATCGCGGCGTGGAGTAGGACGGCGAGTGCGTCGTCGGTGGACGGAAGGTGTCGGCGAGGTGTGCGCTGGGCGAGGGAGTCGGCCACCGCGAAGGCAGCGGCCGCCGACGCCGAGCGGTACTCGGCGACCGTCAGGACGGCGGCGGCCTCCATGTCCGCGGTCAGCAGGCCCTCGGTCGCGTACCGGGACACCTCGGCTTCGGTCTCCCGGTACAGGGCGTCCGTTGTCCATGTCCCTCCGATCCGGACCGCCTGCGTGCCGGCCAGCGCAGCGGCGAGGCGATCGGTCAGGGGGCGGTCGGGTTCGGCGAAGCGGCTCGGTGGACGGTAGTGGTGGGACAGGCCCTCGTCGCGCAGGGCGCGCTCGCAGACCACGATGCTGCCGGGAGCCAGCTCCGGGTGCAGTGCGGCGGCGGTGCCGACGGTGATGATGCTGCCGATCCCCAGCGCGATCAGCTGTTCGACCACGAGTGCTGCGGCAGGCGCGCCCCGGCCGAACCCCGAGCAGAGCACGACCCCGTTGCCAAGGGCGTGGAGTTCCCCCGAGACCCACCTGCCGAGGGGGCGCAGCGCTACGTCGCGAGCGGCCTGCCGCAGCAGGCGGTCCTGGTAGAGGAGGACGGTCCCGAGGTAGGGGGAGAGGTCGGCACCGGGGTGTCGTGAGCGGATGTAGGCGGCGTGCTCGGCGGGGTCCGTCAGCGAGGGGAGGGCGTGCTTGCCGGGGAGGGCGGGGAAGGCGGTCGGTGCCGGGCTGCTCATCGGGTGGCCGCGCGCTCGGTGAGGCGTTCGGCCAGGTCCTGTTCGGCGGCCGGGTCGACCGTGTTGACGATGTCCCAGGGCAGGACCTCGCCGGCCATGTCCCGCAGGTGCTGGGAGAAGTCGAGCCCGTGGGCGGCGAGGGCGGCGCTCAGCTGGGGTCGGGTGATGCGGCTGAGGTCGACGTCGGCGTCGTGGAGGTCTTCGAGGACGTGACCGACGCGGCGGTCCCCGCGCAGGCAGACCGCCTCCAGCAGCAGGCGGCTGGTCTCGCCCCATTGGACCCGGAAGCTGCGCTCGTACAGTTCGGTGCCGGCCAGGCTGCGCAGGCGTTCGCGGATCGCGTCGTTCCAGCCCTCCACCAGGTCGGGGTCGGCCATCTCCAGGCGCTGGCTGGGGGTCGTCGGCTTGGGCATGAACTGCTGCACCTTGACGATGACCTGGCCGTCGGTGCGGCCCAGGCGCTGGTGGATGTCGAGGGCGTAGTCCGCGATGGCCAGGCGGTCTGCCTGCGTCTCGCCGGGGATGCCGACGATGAAGTACAGCATCACGGTGGTGAACTCGGGGCGTTCGTGGCACAGGTCGATGGCCCGGTTGACGCGAGCGGCGTCCATGGTCTTGCCGAGGATGCGGACCAGATCGGGTGCGGCGGACTCCGGCGCGATGGTCAGGATCCCGCGGCTCGGGGCGAGGTTCAGCTCGGTGAACAGGTGCCCGAAGTCGCCGAGGCTGGCGACCTGGTCGAGGTAGTCGCCGGAGACCTCGTCGGCGCGGACGCTGCCGATGATGGTGGTGACGGGTTCGGGTGAGCGGTCGGCGTACTGGCGGATCCGGTCCAGCAGTTTCCCGCGGTGCCGGAACTGGGTGAACGTCGGCGAGCTGATGATGATCTGCCGGATGCCCCGCTCCTCCAGCGTGTCGACGGCTTCGATCAGGGTGGCCAGTGGGGCCTGCCGGAAGTCGGGGGTGCCCAGGGTGCAGAAGCGGCAGGAGTGCTTGCAGCCGAAGGTGGGGACGAGGACCGAGCAGGTCCCGTCGCTGATCGTCGAGGCGAAGTGGGCGCGGCCCAGGGCGTGGACGGGCAGGTGCTGCGCCCGCACGCTCGCCGGTGCGGCCGGGGTGCGGGGGCGGATGCGGGTGAGGCCGCCGCCGGGGAGCAGGTCGGCCTCGTACAGCTGGGGGACGTACAGGCCGGGGATCTGGGCGGCCTTGGTGAGGACCTGTTCGCGCGGGGCGCCGCGGTGTCCGTGGAGCAGCCGGATCAGCGCGGCCAGGGATTCCTCGGCGTCGCCGAGCGCGACGATGTCCAGGTAGTCGGCCAGGGGCTCGGGGTTGGCCAGGCCGCCGGAGCCGCCGATCAGCAGGGGGTGGCGGCCCTGGGAGCGGTCGGCGCAGCGGCGCGGGATGCCGGCCAGGTCGAGCAGGCCCAGGACCGTGTGCAGCGCTCCGGCGTTGGTGACGCCGATCCCGAGGAGGTCCGCGTCGGCGACGGGGGCCGGGTTCTCGATGGTGCGCAGCGGTTCGCCGTCGGGGGTGCTCAGGCGGTTCCCGTCGCGGGTCAGGCAGTCGTAGACGTGGGCGCGTTCGGCGTGGGCGGGGACGCGGGCGTCGCGGTTGATCTTCTCGTAGAGGGCCTGCATGCCGGTGGCGAGCAGGGAGTAGGCGTGGCCGTAGGGGGAGAGCAGGACGACGCGCAGACCGTCCGGGTCGGGGGCCGGGTAGGGCCCGGTGAGGTGGATCTCGCGCCGGCGGATGGCGTCGATCTCGGTTGCGAGTTCGGACATGGTGCACCTCGTCGTCTGCAGGGGTGGGTGGGGTGGTAATCCGGGTGCCGGCCGCCGTGCCGGGCCGGGGTTGGTCGGGAAGGTCAGGTGCCGGGCCGGGCGACGACGAGGTACTCGGTGGAGCGGCGGATCGCCTCGCAGATCTCCTCCTCCTCGGACTCGGTGATCAGCGGGTGGAGGATGGGGCACAGCAGCCGGCCGGTCAGCTGCTCGGCGCGCGGGCAGTGCTGGCCCTCGGTGCGGGAGCGGATGAGGGCGTGGCTGAGGTAGGTCGGCCGGTCGTTGATCATGCTGCCGACCCCGAACTGTTCGGCGAGGCGGTCCATCAGCGCGTAGCGGCCCTCGCCTGCCCACGCGTCGGGGACGAGCAGGTTGTAGCGGTAGTAGACGTGCTCGCGCCGGTGGAGGGTCGGCGGCAGGGTCAGCTCCCCGATGCCCGCCAGGCGCTCGCTGCGCCGGTGCGCCCGGCCGATCCGCGCGTCGAGCATCTCGTCCAGACGCTCCAGCTGCACCAGGCCCACGGCGGCCTGGGCGCCGGTGAGCATCTGCTTGGTACCCCAGTGCCCGGTGCCGCCGTAGGCGCGCAGGCGGCGCAGCTGCTCCGCGAGCTGCTCGTCGTCGGTGGTGACCATGCCGCCCTGGCCGAGCGTGGTCATGAGCTTCTTCCGCTCGAAGGAGAAGACGGTGGCCCAGCCCTCCTTGCCGACCGGCAGGCCGGCCGGGGTGGTGGCGCCGCAGGCCCGGGCGGCGTCCACGATCACGACCGGCGGGCCGTACTGGGGGTGGGGGTTGCGGGCGGCCAGGTCGAGGAAGGCCTGGATGTCGGCGGTCGCCCCGTTCCAGTGGGTGACCAGGATGGCCCGGGTCCGCGGGCTGAGCACCCGTTCCACGTCGGCGGGGTCGAGGTTCAGGGTCAGCGGGTCGGGCTCGGCCAGGACGAGCCGGCCGCCCTGGTGGATCACCGCCAGGTGCGGGCCGACGAAGTTGACGGCGCAGGAGACGACCTCGTCGCCGTCGGTCAGCTCCAGGCTGTGCAGGACCATCTCCAGGGCGGTGCCGCCGGCGTTGAACGCGACCGCGTGGGCGGCCGAGGTGCGTCGGGCGAACGCGGCCTCGAAGATCTCTTCCTCGGGGCCGCGCCAGCCGTGGCGCCAGTCGAGCGAGGCCTCGACGACGCGGAGCAGGGCCTGCTTCTCGGCGTCGGTGTACCAACCGCCGGTCTGCGGTTCGACCGGCCACCGCAGCGGGGCCGAGGTGCGCGGGACGGTCAGGGTGTCGACGGGCATGACGGTCTCCAAGGGCGGGTTCGACGACAGGTGTGGTGGGGGCCCGGTTACGGGTGCTGCTCGGAGGCGGTGATCAGCGCCACCTTCTCGGCGGCCCGGCTGGCCGGGTCGAAGTGCTGGGTGAGCCAGAACCGGGTCAGGAGCAGGGCCTGCCCCAGGGGCATGAGGCCCTGGCCCAGGCACAGCACCTGCGCGTTGTTGTAGGTGACGGCGTGGGCCACCTCGTAGGCGGTGCGGCAGGTGGCGGCCCGTACACCGCGGACCTTGTTCGCGGCGATCGCCATGCCGGCCCCGGTGTGGCACACCAGCAGGGCGCGGTCGGCTGCTCCGGAGGCCACGAGCTGGGCGCCTGCGAACGCGACGAGCGGGTACGGCTGGGGGGTGTCGCCGCCGAGGGTGATGACCTCGCCGACGAGCCGGTTGGCGGTGAGGTCGGCGGCCAGGCAGCGGCGGTAGGCGGAGCCGGCGGGGTCGGAGCCGAGGGCGATACGCAGGGGGGCGGGCATGTCGGGCGTCCTTTCGAGGCAGCTGTTCGCCGGGCTTGCGAACAGGGGCGCCGCGGCGGGGAGCGGGCCGGACCGGGGGCCGCCGGGCGGTCAGGCGACGGGCAGTCCGAGCGATGCCAGGTGGGCGGCGAAGTGCTCGGCACCACGGAAGCGGGTGGCGTGGAGACCGGCCGCGGCGGCGGCCGTGACGAACGTCGGCTCGTCGTCGAAGTAGGCCAGCTGCTGCGGGGCAACGCCCATGCGCTCGGCGGCCAGGCGGTAGGCCAGCGGGGAGGGCTTGTCCACCCCGAGGTCGGCGGAGGCGAAGACGAAGTCGAACTCGATGCCGTGCTGCTTGAGGTCCGCGTGCAGCGCGTCGGTGCAGTTCGACAGCACCCCTACCGGCGCGCGGCGGCGCAGCTTGCCCAGCAGGGCGATCATCTGCGGGTCGCCTTCGCCGCGGTCGGCCCGCCAGGCGGCGAGGGCCTGGCGGGCGCGGGGTCCGTGGTCGGTGCCCAGGCGCTCGGCGACGTCGTCGGCCCACTGCTGGTCGGTGAGGACGCCGACCCTGGCCAGGCGGTAGGCGGGGTGGTCGTAGGCGTAGTGCGCGATGGTGCCGGGGGCAAGGCCGGCGAGCTGTTCGGCCCGGCGGGCGCCGGTGTTGCGCCAGTGCCGGAACAGGCCGTTCATGTCGCACAGCACGGCGGTGATGTCGGTTGTCACGGGCGGTCCTTCGGTGTGGTGGGCTCGCCGGTTCCCGCTGGGGCGGGGCCGGGGCGCAGGGCGTCGTACAGCTGCGCGTAGCGGTCGGTGATCATGGGCCAGCCGTAGGAGGCGCGGGCGAGGGCGGCGGCGTTGGCGCCGCGGCGGCGGCGCTCGGCGTGGTCGGTGAGGGCGTGGCGCAGGACGCGGGCGAGGTCGTCGACGTCGTCGGGGACTACGGTCCAGCCGTTGGCGAAGGGGCCGTCGGAGGCGATGAAGTCGGCGGGGCCGCCGGTGTGGGTGGCGATCGGCGGGGTGCCGGCGGCCATGGATTCGACGTAGACCATGCCGAACGATTCGTTGACGGCCGGGGCGGCCATGACGTCGGCCAGGGCCAGGCCGGTGGGCAGTTCGTCGTGGCCGCGCCAGCCGACCAGGTAGACGTCCGCTTCGATGCCCAGGCGCCGGGCCGCGTCCAGCGGGTGCTCGCCCTCGCACTCGCCCGGTGCCCCGCCCCAGAGCACGAGGGCCGGGCGGGGGTCTAAGGCGGGCAGAACGCGGGCGAAAGCGTCCAAGAGCAGGCCGAGCCGTTTGACCCGCTGGTAGCGGCCGACCCAGAGCACGATCGGGCGCAGCCGGCCCTCGGGGGTGACGAGGCGTTGGATGTCGGCGTGGGTGTAGCGCACGGTGCCGGGGTCCTGGCCGGGTGCCCAGCCCTGCGGGTTGTCGACGAGCCAGGTGGTCAGGTGCTGCACGCGCTGGTCGTGGGTGAGGAGACGGGGGGTGAAGCGGGTCAGGTCGGCGCCGTTGGGGACGACGGTGATCTGCTCCTCGGCCACGGGCAGGAGGGCGGCGGCCTGGCGGCGGTCGCTGGCGGAGACGGTGACGAGGGTGCCGCAGTGGCGTACCCAGTGCTCCATGGCGCGGGTCCAGGAGCGGGTGTGGGACCACAGCGTCCAGTCGGTGGTGGCGAGCCGGGCGGCTTCCTGCGCCGTGAGGTCCCCGCTGCGGGCGAGGCGGTCGAGCGTGCCCTCGCCCTCGGGCGCGCGGGCGAGGGCGGCGAGGTGTTCGGGGGTGGTGCCGGCCCGGCGGGCGAGGTCGAGGTGGGCGTGGGCCTGTTCCAGGAGTTTCAGGTCAGTGCCGTGCAGGGTGGTCAGCCGGGGCGTGGCGGGGTAGGCGCGGCGGGCGGCCTCCTGGAGGTGGCTGAGGTGGTGCAGGTGCAGGACGTCGGGCCGGCGGCTGCGGTGGAGGGCGAGCTGGCGGTGCCAGGCGCCGATCAGGTGGGTGAAGGTGGCGGGGCCGACCGCGGTGGCCTGCCGGTCGGGTGCGGCGGGGCCGCGGTCCTCGAAGGAGGGGTGGAATGGGGCGGCCTGCCCGTCCATGGACGGGCGCCCCTCCCGGTAGGCCCGGGCGGCCGGGTTGTAGTCGTAGGGGACGATCCGCAGCCCGGCGTAGAACGTCGGGGCATGGCTGAACTGGCCCGGCTGCCCCAGCGAGCCGCACATCACCGTGGTGGCGCAGCCCCGTGCGGCGAGTTCCCGGTTGAGGTAGTTCACGACGTGGGCGGAGCCGCCGCGGGGAAAGAACTGGACGGCCGTGTCGATCCTCAGGCCTCTGCGCGGCACGGATTGCTCCCGTCGGCGGTGGGCGGGCGGGTGCCGGATCCGTTGCGACGGCGGACGGTGGTGGCCCGGCCGGCGGCGGCCGCCGTCAGCAGGGTGTCGGTGGCCGCCACCGCCGTCGCGGCGGCGGCCAGGGAGACCAGGTCCTGGATGGGGCCGCCCTGCAGCGCCTGGAGCATCAGCCGGTTCTCCACGGTGAACGGCGCCTCGACCCGGGGCAGCGGGATGGGCCGGGCGCTGCCCGGCGTGATGCCGACGAAGGCCTCGCGCCGGTGCTCGGCCGTGTTCGGGTGGAGGGTGAGGGTGCCCGCGACCGCGTCGGCGACCAGCACGCCGTCCTCGGTGTGGACCTCCACGCTGCGCCGCTTGTAGGGGGTGAGCCAGTCGGCGTGGAGATGGCCGAGTGTGCCGTCGCGCAGGAGGGCGGTGGCGGTGGCGGTGTCCTCGAAGGGGCCGACGATGGTGGCGGTGGTGGCCGTGATGGTGGCGATGGGCTGGCCGGTGAACCACGCCAGCAGGTCGAGGTCGTGCACGGCCAGGTCCCGGGCGACGCCGACGTCGCGGATCCGGCCGGGGTAGGGACCCTGGCGGCGGGTGCTGACCTGCCAGAGGGTGCCGTGGTCGCCGCGGTGGAGGCGGCGGGCGAGTTCGGCGTTGGCGGCGTTGTGGCGCTCGGTGTGGCCGGCGGCCGCGAGGACGCCGGTGCGCTGGAAGGCGTCGGCGATGCGCCAGGCCGCGGCGGCGTCGGGGGCGAGGGGCTTCTCGACCAGGGCGGCGATGCTGGCCGTGGCGAGCTGGGTGGCGATCTCCTCGTGGGTGGCGGTGGGGGTGGCCACGACGCAGTAGTCGAGGTCGAGGCACAGCAGCTCGTCGGCGTTGGCGGTGGTGCGGTGCCCGGGGAAGGCGGCGCGGCGGGAGGGGTCCGGGTCGGCCAGGGCGACCAGGTCGACACCGGGCATCTGGGCCAGGGCCCGCGCATGGACCTCACCCGCCCAGCCCAGGCCGATGACGGCGGCTCGCAGAGGTTTCACGGTGGCAGCTCCGAGGGGTGGGCGGGTGAACGGCGGGTCAGGCGCGGGCGGGCGCGGCGGGGTTCCAGGCGGCGATGCGGCCTTCGGTGGTCTCGGCGCGCAGCCAGTGGGGGATCGCCTCCGGGGTGCGCTTGATCCAGTCCACGTAGCGGGTCAGGCCCTGGTCGACGCTCACGGCGGGCCGCCAGCTCAGCGCCTGGCACATGCGTGTGGTGTCGGCGCGGGCGCCGAGCGGGTCCTGGGCCGGGCGAGGGGTGTCGACGATCTCGGCCGCCGGGTAGTGCCAGCACACCAGCTCGGCGACCTGGCGCACCGAGGTCGTGACGCCGGTGCCGAGATTGAGGGTCTGGCCGGCCGCGCCGGGGGCCAACAGGGAGTGGGCGATGCCGTGGGCGGCGTCGTCCAGGTAGAGGAAGTCGCGCACCTGGCGGCCGCCGTTGTTGAGCGGCAGCTGCTGTCCAAGGGCGGCGTACATGCTGAACTGGGCGATCACCCATGACGGGGCGCCGGGCTTGGGGACCTGGCCGGGTCCGTAGACGCTGAACGGCCGCAGCACGGTGAACTCGCGTCCGGCCGGGGCGAGCAGCTGGCGGGTGTGGAACTCGGCCCAGGTCTTGGCGCTGGCGTACAGGTTGAGGGGGCGCACCGGGGCGTCCTCGGTGAACACCCGGGGCCGGCCGGGGTCGGCCCCGGGGTCGCCGTTGCCGTAGACCTGCGCGGTGGACAGCAGCACCAGGCGGCGCACCTGGGGGGTGTCCGCGACGGCGCGCAGCACGGTGTCGGTGGCCGCGAGGTTGGAGCGGAAGGCGGTGGCCGGATCGTTGGCGCAGCCCTGGACGGTGGAGTGGGCGGCGGCGTGGACGACGTAGTCGGCGTCGGCGACCAGGGCGCGCACCAGATCCCCGTCGGCGCTGTCGCCCACGGTGAGGTCGGGGTCCAGGGGGCCGGTGCCGAGCAGGGCCAGGGTGGCGCTCTCGTAGGCGCTGAGGTTGTCCAGGAGCCGCACGGTGGCGCCGGCCCGGGCGAGGGTGCTCCGCAGGGCGGTGCCGATCAGCCCCGCGCCGCCGGTGATCAGGACGCGGGCGCCGGCCAGTGCGGCGAGGTCGGTGGGGTCGGTCATGGAAGGGTCCTCCTTCGGGGCAGGGGTGAGCGGTCAGGAGCAGATGAAGGCACCGGTGTACTTGGTCAGGGCGAAGTAGCCGTCCTCGTCGATGGCGGCCTGGACCTTGCCGCGCACCCGTTCCTCCAGCTCGGTGAAGAACTCGGCCGGCAGGTCCTGGCCGGGCTTGGAGCTGGCGCAGCAGTGGTTCTGACCGCGGTAGAAGGCCAGGAACGGCTCGGGGTCGGCGAACTGCAGCTGGTCCTGCCACGTGCGTGTTTCCACCGACGTGAAGTGCGGGGCCAGCTGCTCGGCGCCGTTGGTCAAGGAGATGCGGGCCTTGGGCGTCGCGCGGAAGAGGTGCTCGGGGGCGTTCATCTCGCGCATCGCCGTGTAGTGGACGTCCCACATCTCGACCATGGAGTCCGGGCGGTCGGTGCACAGCAGGAACCGGCCGCCGGGGCGCAGCACGCGCCGCACCTCGGTGAAGCAGCGCGGCAGGTCGGGCACGTAGTGGGCCATGTAGATGGCCGTGACCCGGTCGAAGCTGCTGTCGGCGAAGGCGGAGAGGTCGTCCGCGCTGCCCTCCAGCCAGTCGCAGGGGGTGGCGACGCCGGCCAGGCGGTGGCGGGCGGCGTCCAGGACCCCGGGGGCGATGTCGAGGCCGACGATGTGGCCCGAGGCCAGGTGGGGGCGGATGTGCTCCAGGACGAAGCCGTTGCCGCAGCCGAGGTCGAGGAGTTCTTCGGTGCCGCGCAGGCACAGGGCCTCGATCAGGTGGTCGGTCAGGGAGCGGGGGTTGGTGCGGTAGCGGTTGTGGGCGAGCTGCTTGGCGTCCAGCATGCGGGTGTCGGCGAAGTAGACGTCGCGCGCGTCGTCGGCGGAGAGCACGAAGTGCTGGTCGGGGATGACGCGCGCGGCGAGTGCGTCGACGCCGGGGGTACGGAAGTCCACGGGGAGCCCTCTCGATCGGGTTGAGGCACATCAGCGGTGGGGTCAGGGGGTGGTGCGGGTCCACTTGGTGCCGACGTACTTGTGGACCAGCAGGCCGGAGGCGGCCACCAGCCGGCCCTGGCCGTCGGCGTCGACGACGACCTGCAGATCGGGTCCGCCGTGGTCGATCAGCAGTTCGCGGCAGAGCCCGCACGGCGGCACGATCCGGGCCAGGGCGGGCTCGGTGGGCTTGGGGTAGCGCACCGCGGCGATCGCGACCGGCGGCGCGCTGGTGGCCAGGCGGGCGGCGGACAGGGCGCCGGACTCGGCGCACGCCGCGGCGCGGCCGACCATGGCGTCCAGGTGCACGCCCAGGTGCACGCGGTCGTCGCCGGTCAGGACCGCGGCGGCGATCTGGTGGCGCTCGGGCACGTAGACGTCGCGGATGGCGGCGAACGCGGCGGCCACCAGGCGGGCGGCGGTGGCGTCGACGCACCGGCCGGCGGGGTCCGGGACCCGGCCCGTCACCGCGCCGCCGTCAAGGTCGGCCCGTGGTGGTCGCGGTGGATCTGGGAGGGCTGGGGGCCGCGCGAGTGCATGTACTTGCCGTTGTACGGCAGGATCTCGCCGACCGACTCCCAGAAGGTCACCTGGGCCAGCACCGTGCCGGCGTACAGGCGCACCGGCTGGACGGCGTACAGCTGGAAGGTGGTCTGGCCCATCGAGCCGATGTCGATGAGGTCGGCGGTGACGTGAACGAACAGGCCGAGGCGGGCGATGCCGGAGCGGGCCTTGACGATCGGCGCGCACCGGTCGCTGCCGAGCACCTCGACGCTGGACCCGAGGTAGATGCGGCCCGGTTCAAGCACGATCCCCTCCTGGGGGATCGCGAACTCGACGGTCTCGTTCTCCTGACGCACGTCCAGCACCGGGGCGGTGTAGGTGCGCAGGGTCGGACCCAGCGTCAGGTTGTAGCTGTTCGGGTTGACGTGGCGGGGATGGAACGGGTCGAGGACGACCACGCCCGACTCGCGGACCCGGACGATCTCGGGCCCGGTGAGGATCGACATGGGAATGCCTCCCGTCGGTGGATGGCGGCCGTTCAGACGGCGAGGGGAGAGAGCAGGCCAGGCGGCGGGGCGGTGGCCTGGTCGAGGCGGCCGAAGTGGCCGTTGTAGGGCATGTACTGGCCGGCCGTGGTCCAGAAGGACACCTGGCCGATCACCATGTCCGCGTAGATCCGGATGGGCTGCGCGCACACGATTTCCAGGGTCCAGTGGTGGCGGGCGCCGGTGTTGCCCAGGTCGGCGGCGAGCTGGACCCACACCCCGAGCCGGCCCAGCGACGAGCGCCCGATCAGGCACGGCACCAACGCGGCCGCACCGATCTCCTCGACGGTCGTCCCGAGGTAGAGCCGGCCGGGCTCCAGCACGATCCCCTCCTCGGGGATCGTGAACTCGCTCAACGCGTGCGCGCCCTCGACGTCCACCACCGCGCTCTCGTGTACGCGCAGCACGGGAGCGAGCCGGTAGTTGTAGGAGCAGGGGTTGACGAAGCGGGGCTCGAACGGCTCCAGGGTGATCTCCCCCAAGGCCCGCCGCCGCACGATCTCCGGCCCGGTGAGGATCACCCGGCCACCTGCCCCACCAGCAGGCGCGCGGCCCCGCGCAGCTCCTCCAGGCCGGCGCCGTTGCGGACCTCGTGCTCGCTCGACACGGTGACCGGGGCCTCACTGGGGTGGTCCTCACGTCCGGCGCTCAGGTCCCCGCGCCGCGCCTTGCGCTCCCGGCGCAGGGCGTCGGGCGCGGTGACGTGCACCAGCCGGAAGTCCAGGGCCACGAGGGCTGCGGTGTCCGCGGCGCGCATGTCGTCGCACAGGAGCACCGCGCCGGGGTGCCGCTGGCGGGCCTGTTCGACCCGGTGGGCGAAGTCGCCGGTCAGCGAGTCCGGGTTGATCCGGCGCAGGTGAGCGGCCAGGTCGTTGAGCAGCGCGCCGTCCTGGACGGCGGGGTCGGCCATCGGCCGGCCTGCGACGCGGTGGACGAGTGCCTGGAGCTGGTAGAGCGGCTCCGCGAGCCTCAGCACAAGGCAGGGCGTGCCGGCCAGGGCGAACTCCTCGGCCAGCAGCCGGCTGAACGTGCTCTTGCCGGCGCCGGGGAGACCGTGGAGAGCCAGTCGCATACGGGACCTCCGGGAAGGGGGAACCAGGCCATGGCCTGGCGGGCGGTGGAGCACGAGCGGATCGACCGGGATCGGCTCCCCGGGACGCTCGGTGCGACCACCACCCTGCACCCGCCCGCACCACCGGCGAAAGGGCGAAAGGCGGTGCCCCGTCCGTGCGGGAGCGAGCACTGACCGAGCACTGCTCGCAGCCCTTTCGAACCGGCGCCGAGGCCGCTACCGTCGCAGGTGTGCGTGCGTTCTGACGTCTCATCACACAGGAGGCGATGTGCAGCAGGAACACCCTCTGGTCCGAGCACGACGGGTGCGCAACCTGGAACGTCCCGACCTGGCCAGACAGGTCCGCACCCTCAGTGGTGAGCTCGGCACGCAGCGGTGGACCGGCCCGGACGGCGTCCTGCGGTGGGAGGAGGGCCGCACGCCCGATCCCGAGACCCAGCGGGTTCTGGCCCGCCTGTTCGGGATCGACCCGGCCCTCGTCGACCGCAGGCCCTGGCCGGCCTGGCTGGACGCCGACCCGCTCCAGGAGCCGCCCGTCTTCCCGTGGACGGCCGGCGGGGCCCTGTGCGCGCTCACCGAGACCATCGGGAAAGAGGACGACATGCACCGCCGCACCTTCATCACCAGCTCCGCCGCCGTCACGGCGGCGCTCCTGCAGTGGCTCACCGCCGACCCCGCGGCCGCCGAACAGATCCTTGCCGGACGCCGCGTCGGAGAGAGCGGGGTGGCCGCCATCGAGCGGCGCGTCCGCGAACTGCGACGCACCGACGACGAGGACGGCGGCGGCACCCTCGTCACCGACGCCGGTGTCGCCCTACGGATGGTGGTCGAGCTCCTCAGCAACCGCAGCCACACCCTCGCCCACGGCCAGCGCCTCTACGCCGCCGCGGCGGACCTGTCCCGCATCAGAGCCTGGGCCGGCTTCGACGTCCACGGCCGCTGCGACGACTACACGTTCACCACCGCGCTCCGGTGCGCCCACGCCGCGGGCGACCGCGACCTCGGGGCCCACATCCTGACCTTCTGGGCCGCGGCCGCCTACAACTGCGACCGCCGGGTCGACGCCGAGGCCATGGCCTCCACCGCCATGGCCTCGGTCCACGGCAAAGCCGCCCCCCGTGTACAGGCGCTCGTCCGCTCCCGCCGCGCCCGCGCCCGATCCCATCTGGGCGACGACAACTGCTGGGAGGACCTCGACCTGGCCGAAGCGCTCCTGGCCGAGGCCGCGCAGCAGGGTGCGGACGAGGACGAACCTCCATGGGCCTACTGGTTCGACCTGCACGAACTGCAGGGCGCTCGGGCCTCCACCCAACTCACCATGGGTCGCCCCGCCGAGGCGGAGGCCACCTTCGCCGCCTCCGCCCTCGCCTTCGAAGGCGATGCGCAGCGCACCCGCTCGGTCTACCTCGTGCGCCAAGCCGACGCCCAACGGCAACAGGGCCACCTGGAACAGGCGTGCGCCACCGCGAACCAGGCCCTCGACATCACCGACGAGATCAGCTCCCACCGCACCACCGAACCCCTGCGCGACCTCGCCCGCGACATGCGCCTGCACAGCGCCGTCCCCGCAGTCCACGCCCTACGGGAGCGCATCGCAGACCTGCGCGGCTGATGGCACACTCGGCACCAGGCCGACGCCGAACCGGCGCCGGCGACTGACCGAGCCCGGAAGAGCCGACCACGTGAACGTCCTGCGCGCCACCACTCACGCCGTCGAGCTCCACGAGGAATCGGTCACCAAGACCTACCGGAACTGCAAACGGGACGAACCAGACCGGGAATGGCGGGCGCTACGCCTGCTGAGCGACTTCGCCCCCGGCCTGGCACCGGCGCCCCTCACCGCCGACCTCGGCGGCGCCACACCCTCCATCGTCATGAGCCGCCTGCCAGGGCATCCCCTGCGCGGGTCCGTTCTGACCGCCGACCAGCTCCACGCCCTCGCGGAGGCGATCACCACCCTGCACAGCGCCGTCCCCCACGACGAGCTGGCACGGCTGCAACCCGCAGCATGGGACGCCCCCGGAGCCCTCGCACGGCTGCGGGCCATGACAGCCGGGGGACCGGGCGCGGAGGACCGAGACGTCCAGCGGGCCCTGGCAGCCGGCCGCCGGTGGCTGGACGGCTTCGCCCTGCCCACACCACCCCGACACGACCTCGTCCTCGGCACCGCCGACGGCAACCTCGCCAACTACCTGTGGGACCAGGACACGGGCACGGTCCACGTGGTCGACTTCGAGGACAGCGGCACGGCCGACCCCGCCTTCGAACTGGCCGAGCTCCTGGAGCACCCGTCCGCCTGGGTCGACATCGACAGCGGCACCGAGGCCCTGCCGGGACTCCTCCACCTCCGGCCGGAACAGCAGGCCCGGCTCACCCAGTTCCGCCGCCTGCTCGCCCTGATCTGGCTGCTGATGCTGCTGCCCGGGCAGGACGCCGCACACCGCAACCCGCCCGGAACACACCTGCGCCAAGCCGTACGCGTCCTCGACCGGCTCGCCTGACCGCACCGGCCTCAACACCCGGCACGGCCGGGCGCCGCGGCGCGCCCAGCAAAGGGCGGCGCCCCATCGAACAGGCAAGTGGATCGCGGGAGTTGGAGGCACATCCCCACGCTCGACTATCGTGGCGGTGCCCAGTGTCACGAGGTTCCGGAGCAGGCATGATCACCAAGCCGACCGTCGATGCGGTGCTGCTGACCATGAACGACAGGTCCGCCGAGCTGGAGATCGCCATGTCGTCGCTGCTGGCCCAGCACGGCGTGGACCTTCGCGTGGTGATCGTCGGCAACGGGTGCGAGCCCGACTACGTGCCCGCCGGCGTGAAAGCCGTGTCGCTGCCCGAGAACCTGGGCATCCCCGGCGGTCGCAACGTCGGTGCCGAGGCCTTGGGGGGCATCCACGCAGGCGAGTTCATCCTCTTCTTCGACAACGATGCGGTGCTACCGGACCACGACACCGTGGCGCGACTCGCGGCCGAGTTCGACCGCCACCCCGACGCCGCCTACGTCCAGCCGCGGATCGTCGATCCCGCCAGCAACACCACGCTCGGCCGATGGGTCCCGCGCCTGCGATCCAAGGACGCGGCCCGGCCGGGGGCGGTCACCGTGATGGCCGAGGGCATCGTCCTCGTCCGCCGGTCCGACTTCGAAGCCGTGGGCGGCTGGCCAGGGCACTTCTTCCTCTTCCACGAAGGAATCGACCTGTCCTGGCACCTGTGGGACCTGGGCCGGACCGGCTGGTACGCGGCCGATCTCCAGGTCCACCACCCGGCCACCAACCCCGCCCGCCACAAGCCCTACTACCGGATGGTCGCGCGAAACCGGGTCTGGGTCGCCTACCGCCTCCTGCCGATCCCACTCATCCCGGTCTACCTGACCACCTGGGTGCTCCTCAGCACCTGGCGCTTTCGGTCCTCCGGGAACCTGGGCGTGTGGTTCCGCGGCCTGGCCGAAGGCCTGCGAGGCGGCCACGGCGACCGTCGGCCGATGAGCTGGCGAACCGTGTGGCGTCTGACCCGAGCGGGACGGCCGCCCATCGTATGAGGCAGGGGCCGACTACCCGGTCTGCACGGGCCACCTCAGGGTCGGTGAGCACCTGGTACGTCTTCGCGGCGGACTGCTTAGTGATCCCGCCCAGGGCCTGGCCGACGACGCTCCAGGACCCGTCGGCGCCACCTCCGCGACGGGCATGGGCTCGGCCCGGGCGTGCCATGCTCGCCGCGGGCGTAGCGGGCGGTCAGCAGCTCGTTCGGGGACAGCGCGAGCGCGGCCGTCGAGGGGTCTCTGCCGACGGCTGACGGTCGTTGGCGGGGGGTGCGAGGAGCCAGCTGTTGCCCCGCCGTTCATGTAGCAGCTCCAGCGCGGCGTAGACGGCCCGGTGGCGTCCCCACCGGTTGTCCTGCTCGGACTCCTCCAGGACCCGTTCGACCATCGCCAGACCCGGGCGCTCGCCGTCCGCAGCGGGTCGGCGACATCCTGGAGGCGGTGGGCGGTGGTCCAGGTGTCGACGCTTCGCCAGCGGGCGGACTCCCCGGGGGCGTAGAGGCGGATCGCGCCGAGGACGGCCGCCTCCGCGCAGAGATCCCGGTCGGTGTGGACGACGTGCTATTGATCAGGCAGCTGCCGCTCGATGGCCTTCTTCATGGTGGCCTCGGTGGGTCCGTCGTCCCAGCGGATCACCCAGTGGCGCCGGTCGTGGTAGTACTCGGAGTTCAGGAAACACCCGTAGACCTTGGACATCTCCCGGGCGAAGGAGCGGATTGCGCCGCTGCGGTTGGTGGCCGTCCGCGACGCCTTCGTGCTCGGGACGGTCCGCTGTGGCTGCCGTCGCGGTGCCGTACCGGCCGTCGGGGTCCGGCTGGTGCCCGGGGTGGCGGGCCGCGTGCGGCCTTCCCGGGGAGCGTAGCCGGTCGGCGCGGTCAGCGGGTGTTGCCGTGGACGGTGACGCGGCCGGGGTAGTGGGCGTCGATGAAGGCGCGGGCGGCGGCGAGGTCGCCGACGACGCCGACGGTGGTACGGCCGTCGGGTGCGAGGTCGGTGTGGAAGACCTGGAAGCCGGGCTGCCGGAGGGCCTGGAGTTCGCCTTCGAGCTGGTAGTCGTGGTCGCGCCGGTAGACGAGGTCGGAGGTGATGTGGCCGCGCACGACCCGGGTCTGGCCGGGGAAGCGCCGGTCGAGGTCGCGGCGGGCGTCGTCCAGGCTGCCGATCACCTCGACGGTCAGCACGGCGTCGCCGGGGCTCGACCCGACCATGTCCGCGTGCCAGGTGGTGGGGCCGAGGCCGGCTTGGTAGACGGCCTGTTGGAGGTCGGCCAAGGCTTGGCCGCGGGGGCCTTCGGGCTGGGCGGCTGCCGCGCCGCACGCGACGGCCAGCACCGAGAGGGTGGCCAGGAGCCGGCCGGTGAGTGCGACGTCCACGAGGGCGCCTTTCGTTCGTCCTGTCAGGCGAGGGAGAGGCCGAACGCAGATGCTCGGGCACCCCGGTGACGGCGTCGGCCAGCAGCACCAGCGCCGCCTGACGCCTCGGCACCCCGGCGTCCACGACCGCGGCCGTCCGGTGGGCACCGTGCACCGGCGGTGCTCGGTGGCGGGGGCGGGCGAAGCCGTCAGCAAGGTGAGCACGATGGCCCCGACGGCCGGTCGCCGTCCTCCTGATACGCACCCGCCCACTACCCCACAGCGCGGGCTGCCGCCGCCAGCGAACCCCCACCTCATCACCCGCACGGGTGACGGCACCGGGGTGGCGCGGCGCCAGCCGGTTGCCGCGGGCTGCTTCCACACCGGATTCTCCTCGTTGCGGCCCGCCGTCGCCCGGGCCGAAGATCGGGGACGGCGGCCCTGGGCCGCTCTCCCGGTTGGTTCATGGCGAAGTCCTCCCGTCAGGGGTGCTCTGTGCAGGACGGCGGCCGCCCCGACGGGCGGTGCCGAGCGGGGCGGCGCTCAGAGGGCGCGGGCGCTCACCGGAGGCAGGACGGCGCAGCCGGCTTCGACGAGCATGCCGGGGCGCAGCGGGACGGCCTGGTGCACGGAGCCGGACCGCACGATGTCGCCCGCCTTGAGTCCGGTGCCGAACGCGGCCAGGCGCCGGGCCAGCCACGCCACGGCCGCGAGCGGGTCGCCGAGGACCTCGCGGCCCGTCCCCGAGGCGGCCGGGGCGCCGCCGATGCGCAGGGTCAGCAGGCGTTCGGGCAGGTGGAGGCCGGGGCGGAAGGGTACGGCGGGCCCGGTGACGATCCGCAGCGCGGCCCCGGCCCGCTGGATCCGGTAGGCGTCCACCAGGTCCACATCCGGACGGCGGGCGGTCAGCGAGGTCACGGGGACGGCGGCGCGCTCGGCCTGCCACAGGGCGAGGGCTTCCTGCTCGATCCACGGCGCCACCTCACCGCCCGGCCCCTGGCCGGTGAGGACGCCGTGCGCGGCGAGGGCGGCACCGAGATCGGGCAGGTCCGGCGGCATCGGCGGCCGGTTGGCCGACCTTCCGCCGGCCGGGCGGCGCGGGGCACCGGGCGGCGGAGCGGCAGGGCCTCGGGAGCGTACGGACATGGAGTCCCCCAGGTGTGAGGTCCTGGTGCAGCAGTTCTGCACCGGTGACCATCACAGCCCGGCGGCCACCGCCCGCGGCAGGGCTCACGAGGGGGCCGACGGACCGACGGCGGGGCCGACGCGCTTCCGGACCCGGCCGCCCGGGAGGCGGGGCGGTCAGGCTCCGGTGGGTTCGCCGCCGACGTAGCGGGAGACGACCAGCGGCAGGAAGTCCGCGGCGTGCCCGAGGTCGCTCACGTCCTGCACGCTGCGCACGACCGCGAGCCGGTCCAGCTCGGGACCGACACCGCGGACGCGCTCCTCGTGCGCCAGCGCCTCGTGGTGCTTGAGCGCCAGGGCGGCCGGGACCTTCGGCGCCAGGAAGTGCACGCCGACGTTGCCGTGCTCGCCGCGGGTCACGCCCCAGGCCGTCATGTCCTCGGGATCGCAGCCGACACCGATCTCCTCCAGCAACTCCCGCGCGGCGTGCCGCCGCAACGCCGCCACGTCGAGACGCTCGCCGTCGGCCGGCGGCTCCGCCGAACCCCCGGGCAGCCCCCACCGTCCCGCAGACGCGGTGAGGTCGGAGCTCCGGCCAACGATCAGCCCGCCGTCCTCCACCGGCTGCAGCACGGTGACGAAGATCGAAGCGGGGAACCAGGAGCAGCCCTCGACCCGGCGCAGCGCGCGGTAGCGGTAGGTCGCCGCCGCCCACGACAGCAGCAGAGCGCCGTCCGCCTGTGTCTCGACTCCGACGCAGGCCACCGCCGGGCCGTCGAACAGCGCCGGCTGCCGGGCGACCGCCTCGTCCCAGAAGCGGTCCATAGCCGCCAGTTCCTCCGGCGACAACGGGGGAACGGCCGTCTGCTCCAGGCGCAGGGTCCTGGCGTCGAGGAACTCAACGTTGCTCACCCGGCCATCGTGGCAGACCGGGGGGCCCTCCCAGCATCGTCTGCGCAACCGTCGCACCCTCTGCTAGGTTGCCCGCCCGCCGCGGCGGGCCCGCCTCGTGCGGCGACCTGCGTCCCACCGGTCCCCACCGCCCCGGACCACCTCGCCGGGCACCGGGGCGGGCCGGCGCCGCGTGGGCCCCCGCGCCGTCCGTCGGCCCCCGCGTCGGCCCTCCCGCTCCACCCGGACCGGGCGGTGTGATGGCACCCGGCCGCCAGAGCCGTACACCGCCCGGCACGACGAGCCCTCCGGCGACTCAAGAGGGAAGTGACCATGTCGATCACCCTGACCGGCAGCGCCCGCGTGGCGGCCGTCGTCGCCCATCCGGATGACGACCTGCTGATGTTCTACGGCACGCTGCGCGCCTGGAGCGACACAGGCGCGACCGTCACCGTCATCGTCGCCACCCACGGAGCCAACGGCGTGTCCGTCGCCGACCAAGCCGCCGGAATCACCCTGACCACCGTCCAGCGGCTGGCAGAACTACGGGCCTGCTACCAGGACACCCGCATCACCGTCGAGTGCCTGGGCTTCGAGGACGGCGCCCTGGAAGCCGACCGCACGCTCGTCACCGCCATCGAGACGGCCCTCGCCCGCCTGCACTGCACCGTGCTGCTCACCCACGCACCCCACGACGGCAACGACCACCAGGACCACCGGGCCGTCGCCCGCGCCGCACTGAACGCCGCCGCCCGAGTACCGACATGCACCACGATCCTGCACGGCAAGCCGCACGCCCCCCACCACGGCTTCACCACCACCGTCCTCGTCGACATCACCCCCTACATCGACGACAAGGTCAAGGCCCTGCAGAACCACGCCTCCCAGGCAGGCCGGCACTACCTCACCGAGGACTACACCCGCTGGCGTGCCACCGGACCGAACTGGTCCCTCCTACCCGCCCGGGCCGACCGCAGGCGC
This sequence comes from Kitasatospora sp. NPDC059088, assembly GCF_042738155.1. Taxonomy (NCBI): domain Bacteria; kingdom Bacillati; phylum Actinomycetota; class Actinomycetes; order Kitasatosporales; family Streptomycetaceae; genus Kitasatospora; species Kitasatospora sp. NPDC059088. The sequence goes on from NZ_JBHYGR010000047.1 coordinate 31,854, forward strand.
TACTTCGAAGAACTCGCGCCGTCCCTGCTCCTGCTGGACCCGCCGGCCCGCTGAACTCCGCCCCGCCCCCGAGGACCAGCGCACGACCATCCGCCCCATTCGGCCTCACGAGAGGTGGACCATGCCCGGACTCACCGCCGTCATCGCCGCTGCCGGCGTCGGCAGCCGCTTCTTCCCCATCGGCAAGACGATCCCCAAGTGCATGCTGCCCGTCTGGAACCGACCCCTGCTGTCCTACACCATCGCCGACTGCATCGCCGCCGGCGCCGAGCGGATCGCCGTCGTCACCGCACCCGGCGAGTGCACCCGCCAGGTCCGCCACTTCCTCACCCCCGACCCGGAGATGGAGCGCTACTTCGCCGCCCGCGGCTGGCAGCACAAGTACGAACCGATCGCCCGCCCGCTCGCGGCCGACATCACCGTCATCGAGCAGCCGCGCGGCACCGGCCACTACGGCACCGCCCTGCCCCCGCTGTGCGCCGCCGAGTGGATCCGCGACGACGACTTCCTCCTCGCCTCCGGCGACGACCTCCTCCTGCGCCTGGACCAGGGATCGGACCTGGCAGACCTCGTCAACGCCCGCCGAGGCGCCCACACCACAGGCGCGATCGCCGTCGCCGTCCAACCCTCCGACCACCCGCTGCGCTACGGAGTGATCCAGCACCGCCCCCACGCCGGCGAACACCCCCTGATGGACTCGGTGCGGGCCTGGAACCCCGGCGACCGCGAGCACGGCACCGCGCACATCAACATCAGCAGGACCCTGCTCCCGGCAACCGCCCTGCCCTACTTCGCCGCTGTCCAGCCCGCGGATGACGGAGAACTGCGGGCCACCGACGCCATCACCGCCTTCGCCCACGACCACGACCTGCTGGTCCACCCGGTCCTGGGGGCCTTCTACGACTGCGGAAGCCCCGCAGGCCTGCACGCGGCCAACACCGTCATCTCGGGCGCGGCCTGAAACAGAGCAGCGGCCCCGCCAGCTACCGCACACGGGGCCGCTTGCTCCGCGGGGCAGCGGGGTGGAGGTCCGTTCACCCTGAACGGAATTCCTGGTCCGGTGCCGGGTAGGAGACCGGGGTGAGCTTCACGCCGTACGGCTTCGACGCGGTGAAGCTGCGGGCCGCCCGCGCCGCCGCCGGCGCTTCGGTCGCGTGGATCGCCCGTGCGGTGGGGGTGACCGAGCGGGCGGTGAGCCTGTTCCTCGCCGGGACGCGTGTGCCGAAGCCGGAGGTGCTGGCGCTCCTGGCGGCCGCCGTCGGCGTCGCCCCGGCCGACCTGCGCACCATCGGGCGGGAGCGCCTGGTCCACCTGCGCGTGCTCACCGGCCACAGCCGCGCCGAGACGGCCGCCCTCCTGGGGATGGCCGAGGAGACGTACCGGCTGCTGGAGACCCTACGGTGGAGGAAGGGGTAGCTCGGCGGTGGAGGTGTGCCATGGCCAAGGCGGCGACGATCCGCCGGTGGCCGGGCCCTGAGGCTGCCGCCCGACACCGAAGTGAGGTTCGTACGCCCTGCCAGCAGCGCGGCCTGTTCACTGACCGGTCCCTTCCGGAAGACCGCTGGCCCGGCGGATCACGGGGGACTCGCAGCCGCCCGCGACAACAACCGCTCGCTGGAGCGGCGCATGTCCGAGTTCCAGGCCCAGTTCCTGGAGGAACAGCCTCCGGCCGCCGAACGGCACCTTCGACCGCTGCGCTGACCGGCGCCGCCTGTCAGATCAACGGGGGCCGTCCGAGACGGGTCATCCGCCACACCGTTCGCCAAGCGGCCGGCTCCCTCGCCCGGGCGGCCGCCAGCACGCCCACCGACGTGGTGATCGTTCCCGCCCCACGCTGACCCGCCGCACCACCCGCCAGGGGACGCCAGTGCCAATCGGACTGGCGTCCCGCCGAGTTGACGACACGCCAGCATTCAGCTGCGCCCACCAGCGAACTCACGAAATCGGTGCAAAGGGTGCGTAGACTGGCACGTCTACCGAGCACCGACGGAAGAGGTTCAGCGCGTGAGGGCCGTCATCGCCGCCGCCGGCATGGGCACCAGGTTCTTCCCCATCGGCAAGACCATCACGAAGGCGATGATGCCGGTCCTCGACCGGCCCGTGATCGCCTACGCGGTGGCCGACTGCCTCGCGGCCGGAGCGCGGGAGATCGCCATCGTCACCGCCCCCGGGGAAGCCGGACGCCAGATCCGCCACTACCTCAGCCACGACGGCGAGCTGGAGGCATACTGCGCGGACCGCGGCTGGCAGGACAAGTACAACTCCGTCGCCGACATCCACCGCCAAGCGGACTTCACCTTCATCGAGCAGCCCCGCGACGAGCGCTACGGCACCGCGATCCCCACGATCCTGGCCGCCGACTTCATCGGCGACGACGACGTCCTCCTCGTCTCCGGCGACGACCTCCTCCTGCGCACCGACGGCGGCTCCGACCTCGCCGACCTCGCCACCGCCCGCACCGCCGCCCACGCCCCGGGCGCGATCGCCGCCGCCACCGTCCCCGGCACCCAGGCCAGCCGGTACGGCATCCTCAACCCACGAACCGGGCCCGGCAACGCGGTGCGGATCCTCGACACCCTGCTGGAGAAGCCGACCGTCTACGAGCGGCCCACGGCCTTCATCAACATCAGCCGTGTCCTGCTGCCCGGCGAGGCGATCCGCTACTTCGAGAAGCTGCTCCCCGCGCCGAGCGGCGAGTACCAGGCCACCGACGCCATCGCGGCCTTCGCCCGCGACCACGAGTTGCTCATCCACCCCGTCACCGGCCAGTACCACGACTGCGGCAGCCCCGCCGGGCTGCTCGCCGCCAGCGTGGCCGCCGCCCGCGTCCAGGGCCTGAGCATCCCGGGGGTGACCGCGTGACCAGCCCCGGCACCCCCGCCGTCCCGATCCGCACCTGCGTCGCCATCGTCAACCGCGGCGAGGTCTGCCTCATCCACCGCCGCCGTGCCGACGGCGACCAGTTCTCCCTCCCGGGGGGAATCGTCGGCGCCGACGAGGAAATCCTGTCCGCGCTGCTGCGCGAGCTCAAGGAAGAGCTCGACCTCGACGTCGCTGGCATGGCCGCCCCGCCGGCCCTGCGCTGGGTCCAGGACCAGGCCAACACCCGGCCAGGCACCGACACCCTGTTCCGGCGCCTGCACCTCATCTACGTCCTCGACGCCCCAGACTCGATCCGCGACCACGTCGCCGCCACCGAGCAGGACGCCGAGGACACCACCCGCGTGGTCTGGATCCCGCTCGCCGAGGCCGCGGACCTGCACCTGTACCCCGCAGCCGGGCCCGCCCTCGCCGGGCTCGCCACCGACACCACCGTCCCCGTCCAGCTGCCGCCCATGCACGACCGGACGTACAGCTGGCGCTGACCCGCACCGACCACACCCAGGGGGACGCGGATGGCACCACGGGAACGCAGCCGCGCGGAAGTCGGAGTCGTCTCCAGCTACCTGCTGCGCCTCCTGCGCGAGAGCATCCCGCGCACCCAGACCGCCTTCGCCGAAGACGTCGGCCGCGACCTCGGCACCGTGCAGAGCTGGGAGTCCGGCCGCCGACCCCTGGCCAAGCACCGACCGACGGCGAGCACGAACAGGAGTGGCGCGCCCTCACGCTGCTGGAGGAGTGGGTGCCAGACCTCGCTCCGGCGCCACTGGAAGCGGATCTGTCCGCGACCGCTCCGGTAGTGAGCATGTCGCACCTGCCCGACGCCCCCTGCGTGGCCAAGCGGTGTCGGCCGAGCAGGTGGAGGCCGTGGCCGCGGCGCTGACGCGCATGCAGGGCCGATCCGGCCCACCGGCGGCGGGGGTAACACCCGGGTGGCCGGCGCCGGGGTCTCCGACGACCCGTCGACGCTGACAGCCACGCTCCTGCGGGTCACAGCGGTGGCGGTGTTCACGGCCGTGACCATGCGGACGACTCCGCCTACCCGCTCGGGCCGGCGGCGCCACCACGCGGCCGTCCGACACGGCGGCCGGTCAAATCAGGCCCAGGCCTCCTCGCCCGATCCCGGCCCGTTCGGGCCCCAGCGGACGTGGGCGATCCAGTCGGTGGTGGCCGGAGGGCGCCGCCACGCGGTCAGCCGGGCGGGCCGCCTTAGAGCAAACGTTCGAGTGGCCAAACGTCAGCTGCACACACCCCTCGAACGGCCTACGGTGGAGAAAGGGACAGCTCGGCGGTGGAGGTGCGCCATGGCCAAGGCGGCGACGATGGTCTGCCCGGTCTGCGGCCGGTCGGCGCCCTGGAACCCCTGGCTGGCCTGCTCGCTGCGGTGCTTCGACCGCGAGCGCCCGACGGCCGAGGAGCGACAGGCCATGGCCGAGCAGGCACCGGAGGCCATCGCCTACTTCCTCGGAATCGCGCCAGGCACACCGGCGGACGACCGCGGGTAGCCCGTGTTCGGCGCGGCCAACCCTCCCAGCACCCGGAGGCCGCCCGGGCCGGTCGGCCGCACCCTGGAGGACATGGGCCCCCGAGGATCCGCACAGGTGAGGTTGCCGCACGTCGAGCCGATGCTGGCGACGGCCGGCACACTGCCGTCCGGGCCCGGGTGGACGGGCGAGGCCAAGTGGGACGGCGCCCGGGCCGTCGCCTACATCCCCGAGGCCGCCCCGGTGCGGCTGCTCGGCCGCCGCGGCACCGACTTCACCGCCCGCTTCCCCGAGCTCGCCGCCGCGCTCACCGAGGTCCGCGGCCCGCTGATCCTGGACGGCGAGATCGTGGTCATGCGCGGCGGCGCCCCCTCCTTCGCCGCCCTGCAGAGCCGCATCCACCGCACCCGCCCGGCCACCGTCCTGGCCGGCGCCGCCGCCGCACCCGCCCTGTACATCGCCTTCGACCTCCTACACCTCGGCGACCGCCCGCTGCTCAACGAGCCGTACGCGCGCCGGCGCGAACTCCTGGAGAACCTGGAGCTGGACCGCCCGGGCCTACGAGTCCCACCGACGTGGGACTCCGTCGCCGCCGCCTACGGATGGACCCGCGAACACCAGCTGGAGGGCGTCCTCGCCAAGCGCACCGACTCGCTCTACGCCCCCGGCACACGCTCGCGCGACTGGATCAAGCTCAAGCACCTGCGCACCGCCGACGTCGTGATCGGCGGCTGGCTGCCCGGCGGCCCCCACGGCGACACCCTGCGGGCCGTCCTGGCCGGCGCCGAAGCCACACCCGGCCGCCTGCAGTACGTCGGCTCGGTCGGCACCGGCTTCACCGGGGCCGAGCGGCGCGCCCTCGCGGCCACGCTGCGCCGCCTCGCCGCCCCCGCGTCGCCGTTCACCGCCGGTGGCCGGGCCCTGGAGCTGCCGCCCGGCACCGAAGTGAGGTTCGTACGCCCCGAGCTGCACGCCGAGGTCGAGTTCCTGGAGATCACCGAGCGCGGCCAGCTGCGCCAGCCGGTGTGGAGGGGCCTGCGGGGCTGACCACGCCGCCGTGGCGAGTCCTGCGGAACCGGCAGCACGCAGGTAGTGACGTGAGAGGCGGGCGTGCCTAGAGTGGTGCGCCCCGATCATGCTCTACCTGGGAGGTTGTCGTCGTGGTTACTCGTGGACGCAGGGACTCGGTGTGGGGTGCGGTGCCGGACACGATCTGGGGCTGCCGGGCGGCGGACTCCACGTGGGGCCTCACCGTCGACGTCGACTCCTCCTGGGGCGGAGCCGACTCTGGTTGGAACGGCCGACCGACGGCCTGAGGTACAGGAACCGAACGTCGGCGGCCGGCATGGGACCCCCGTGCCGGCCGCCGACGTTCGGTCAGGACTCCACCCCCTGGCACTTGTGGCTGCGCGCCACAGGACCGCGGACTGAGTGCAGCGGACGTGCCGGACCTCGCGTTCTGCGTGCACGACTGCGCTCATCGAGTTGCTGAGCACGCTGGTGGCGACGGGATCACGAGAGCTCCAGCCGGGGCTTGCGGGTGCCGTGGCCGGGCACATCTGCCAGTGGTGGAGCCCGAACCAGCGGCGCGGCCCGTTCACTGAGCGGTCCCTTCCGGAAGACTGCCGGCCCGGTGGATCACGGGGGACTCGCAGCCGCCCGCGACAACAACCGCTCGCTGGAGCGGCGCATGTCCGAGTTCCAGGCTCAGTTCCTGGAGGAACAGCCTCCGGCCGCCGAACGGCACCTTCGACCGCTGCGCTGACCGGCGCCGCCTGTCAGATCAACGGGGGCCGTCCGAGACGGGTCATCCGCCACACCGTTCGCCAACTCATCGGTTGGCGGGGCCCGCATGAAGTGCGCCAGCCCTCGAAGAAGCCGCCCCACCACGCCTTCGCCCCGCTGACGGACCGGATGCGGGCCATGGTGAGCAAGGCCCGCAAGCCCAGGGACACCGGGATCAGGAGCAGGGGGAGTCGGCGGCGGGTGAGCCAGACGCGGTTGCGGGCGGTGAAGCGGTAGAAGTTGGCGTGGCGGGCCGCGGAGGTCGCGGGGTGCTGGAGGACCAGCTCGGGTTCGTAGAGGATGCCCCAGCCGTCGTCCAGGGCCCGCCACGCGAGGTCGCTCTCCTCGTGTCCGAAGAAGAATTCGCCGGCCCAATCGCCGATGCGTTCGAGCATGGAGACCGAGAACGCATGGGCACCTTGGTTCCGTGGCCTGGCCGAAGGCCTGCGAGACGGCCATGGCGACCGTCGGTCGATGAGCTGGCGAACCGTGTGGCGTCTGACCCGAGCGGGACGGCCGCCCACCGTGTGAGGCAGGGCCGGCTACCCGGTCCGCACGGGCCACCTCAGGGAGTCGAGGGTGCCTGCGAGGGCGACAACGCCGCCGGGCCGAACCCCCTCCACGCCGGATACGGTCCGCGCCACGCCCCGGCGCTGCGAGCTAGCTGACCCCGGACCGGTCCCACAGCCCCTGCCACACCCGGTAGTGTCCTGGGCAACCACTCCCGTGCTGGTCGACTGTGCACCACCGTCGACCCCGACCGCTGGCGTTACGCGGGCTGGAACGTCCGCCAGCTCGGCCGCCCCGGGAAGTAGACCCCCGTACGGTGCGGATTCAAGACCGGGCGAACACTTCCGTGCATTTCCCCTATTCGAGTGAACCACCGCTCCCGGACCGGCCCCACTCGCCTAGCATGCCTTGGGCACGCGCCCATAGCCCCTGCCGGGAAGCGAAGTTGACTTCTGTATCGAGAACACTACGCTGCGCATTCGCCCTTCCCACCCCACAGCTCGTGCTCCCCACGGTCCGGCGGATCACCGCCGAGTGGCTGACCACCAAGTACGGCATGGCCCCCACGGCTTCCGGGCACCACCGCTTGACCCAGAGCGCAACCCTCACCACCCAGGTCATCTACGACAGCGCCGGCACCGAGCAGTCGATCAGGCTCCAGCTCCGCGAGGAGCAGGGCAACGCCACGTGGCGCACCACCGTCACCGCCACCGCACCGGACCACACATCCTCGGCGGTCTCCGTTCTCCTGGAGGCCTTCGCCAACCCCGGACACACCGTGGTCCCCGGGCGCCCTCGACTGGTCCGCGAGCTCGTTACCGCCCTACGCCCACATGACGGGCTCGCCCGACTCACCCTTCACGCCCAGGAAGTCGGCACCGACATAGAACCGCTCCTGCACGTCCTGTGCGACCCCGACCGGCAGCTGCCGGTCATCGTCGCCGCCCGACCGCTGCGCCCGGACAGTCTCTGGTCGAGCCGGATGCGCGAGACCATGCCGAACTGCGCGGGTGCCGCCTCGCTGTACCTGCTGCGCGACGTCGCCTCCGTCAAAGCGTTCCGCGAGCATGTAGGGGAGCACCATCGGGTGTCCTGCGGGGCGGTGCGAACCTTCCTGCCCGGGGTCGACCCCGCCTGGGTGCCGGACGCCGCCCGCCACCGCTTCATCTCCTACGCCCGCATGAGCGACCCCGGTGACACCTCGTGGCGCGGCATCGCCAAGCGCGCCCAGCAGGCCGCCAGCGACACCGTCCTTCCGGCGCCTCTGCAGCACTTGGCCTTCCCCGACGTCTCGGTGGCCCACCAAGCCGACCGGCGAGCCGCCCTGACCGCCGATCGAAGCGCAATCGACAACGCGTCCCTCAGGGCGGAAATCGGGCTGCTCACCGAGCTGCTGGCCCAAGCCGACGTGGACCTCCGCGAGGCGAGCCGCAACGCCGACCTGGCCACCCGGACGATCGCGGCTCTCCAGGAGCAGCTGGAGGACGCAACCGCCACCGGGCTGCGCGACGTCGAGGACGGCCTTCGGGCACTGGACGACGTCGCCCGCCTTCACTCGGAGGTCGAGCTCCTGCGGGCCCGCCTTCGCACCGTCGGCCGCCACGAGGACGCAGTGGTCGTCGAGGAGCAGGCAGGAGTGCCGCAGTCCTTCGAGGAGCTCTGGGGCCGCCTGAGCGAGCTCCCCGGCGTTCTCGTCACGGCGGATCAGGCCAAGGCCCTAGCCCTGGACGAGTCCGAACGGGCCCGAGTCTGGGCAGCAAAAGCGTGGAACGGTCTGCGCGCTCTCAACTCGTACGCGCTCAGCAGCGACTTCCGGGGCAATTTCTACCAATTCTGCTCGGCAGGCATCCCCGGCACCGCGGGATGGTCACACAAACAACTCGGCATGAACGAATCGCGCACGACAATGGGCCGCTGGGGCGAGGAGCGGCGCTTCCCCGTGCCCAGAGACGTCGATCCGTCCGGATGGGCGCAGATGAAACCCCACCTGAAACTCGACAACGGCGGTCGCGCCCCACGGATCCACTTCCTTGACGCCAAGACCCAGAGGATCCCCGCCCAACTGGTCGTCGGGTACATCGGGGCCCACCTCACCAACACCATGACCAACTGACCCGCCCGGTTGCCCCTCGATCACGCACTCCGCCCTGTCTGGCACACCGGCCTTCCGAACGGGTACGAACATCCCAGCAACTCGTGGCGCCGTTCCCTCAACTGCCCTCCCCGGAAGGAGGCGCCAGGTCCAACACGATGATCCAGTAACCGACTCCGCTGTTGAGCCCTTCGCGCCCTGCGCGCTGCTGTCGTCCGAGGAACGGGGGTGCTCGACCCCGGGGCGTTGCCACGGCATGCGGCCCAGGAACTGGTGGAGGAGGTCGGGGTGCCCGCCGCCCCCGAGGACATGACGGTGTGGTGCGTCACGCGGGGCGAGTTCGGCAACGTCGGCGGGCATTTCCTGCCGCCGCCGATCCCAGCCAGCTTGGCACACGAGCACCACAAGGCCATAGTGGAGGCCGGGGCTGAGCGCGGCACCACTGCCGAGTTAGACCAACCCCCGGTCATCCACTCCGGGGCGGACGCCACCGAACCCGGGTACTACGCGGACTTCCTACCGCAGGTCGTCACCCGCTACGTCGCGAACTGGGCGCCGCACTGCGCCTGACTGCGGGCGACGATCCGTCGGACGTGGTTCCGGGCGGGACAGGGGCGGAGAACTGCCGGCCGCCGGGACCGAGCGGTCGGCGGGTTCCGGGAACCGGCACAGGACGCGGAGGAACGGGCGTTGCCTCCTGGAACGGAGAGCAGTCCACCGGTGCGAGCTGGCGGTCCCGATCTTCGTCCCTCTCCGGGAGTCCTGCCGCGGGATCGGAGAAGGGCTGCCACAGCGGGCGACGTTCAGTCATGATCGCCAGTCTGCCAGGCACTTCGGCTCAGGGCCCGGATCAGACCTCGGGACCTCCTACCGACGGCCGCCTTCTCGGTCCGGATGCCGCTGGAGGTAGCACCTCTCCCAGTAAGCGATCTGCTCGCTGACCTTCGCCCACCCCGCGTGCTCAGCAAGGTTCGCGTCCTCAACCAGCACCCGTACCTCGACAAGGTCGCGCAGTGCTCTGCGGCCCTGGCCCTCCCGCAGGGCATCTCGGGCCGCCTCGACAAGCGGAGCCCCCTGCGTCCCGGAGCGCCGCTGAGCGGTGACCACCACCGGCATGACCTCGGTGATGAACTCGGTGAGCAGAGCGTCCGACCGCATGCCCCGTTGGACCCGGGACATGAGGCGCCCGATCGTCAGGAGGCCGACGAGTACCAGGGCCGCGTGGCAGAGTCCCAGCCACCACGACACGGTGCCCCTGGTGATGCCCGCGTTGGCGTAGATGTAGGGGAGCATCCACCCGGTCACGAGGACGACCGCGACCCACATGATCTTCTCGACCGGGCTGGGGGAGAACTCCCACATCCGACCACCGCGGGCCCGTGCCACGGCAACAGCAACGCAGGAGACGACGAAGAGCCACCCCAAGGTGATGGCAAGTCCCGGCAGGACCACGTGATCTCCCTCGAATACCTGGAGAGCCCAGGACGTACCCGCCACCAGCCGGCCGGTAACCGGATTCTATGGAGCGGCAGCGACAACCGGCCGGGCCAGAGCGATCCAGGCCGCCGTCGAGAGCGGTCGCCGAACAGCCAGGCCGAGGTACGGTCCCAGGATGAGCAGCACCAGCCTCCGCCTCTAGGACCTCGTCGACATGGCGGTAGGGGACGCCGTCTCGATGCCCGCCCGGAGGCGGGCCACTGGCTGATCGCCCAGCTGGAGGCGCAAGGGGACGAGGCGATGTGGAAGGACGCCTGCCTGCTGCTCGCTCCGCTTGCCGCGCGGCCCGCCTACGGGCTGCCGGCGGACAAGGCCGCCGACCGGCTGCGTCTCACCGCTCGAACCGCCCAACCCGATCTCGATGTCGCCCTGGTCCTGATGCTCAAGCTCGCCTACCAGGTGCGGGGCCGGGGTGCCGCTGGCGAGGTGTGGGCCGCGAACACGACCGAGCTGCGCCGGACGGCGATCATGCACCTCCTGATCATGATCAGTGCAGCCGTCGGATACCACGGGCGTCGGCTCAGTCCGGAGGGCACGGTGGCTCTCGTCCGCCGGGCGATTCCGGCTTCGCCCGGTGCGGCCGGGTAGACGGGGACTCCCGAGGTGGTGTCCGTACCGGGTCCGTCCGCGAGATCGTCGCGGCCTCGGGCCTGCCCGTTGCGCGGGTTCGGGCGGCGTTGTCGGTGGGCCGGTCTACGCTGTGCGGGTGCTGGACCTCGCGCCGTCCAGCACCCCTCGGACGGACTTCTCCCCGGCACGAACCGGGGCACCATCGCACCATCGCCACCGTCGGCGGATGAGGGGCCACTCCCGGGCCGTGGGCACCGGGCACCATCGCGAGACGGGCGTGCCGTCTCGCTGCCCAAATCCCTGAGGAGCGCGCGTTCATGGACAACATCACCAGCAAGCAGCTGGGGTACCTGCGGCTGCTGATCCGCGAAACCGGCATCGGTGACGAGTGGCTGGGCAGCTGGGCCAAGCCCTGGCTCACCCAGCGCGAGCGCGGTGTCGGCCAGATCAGCAACCTCTCCAAGGTGGCCGCGAGCAAGCTGATCGACGGGCTCCTGGAGGAGCGGACGGAGACGGCGGACTGACGGCAGGCCGGGTGCCCGAAGTCGGCCGTCGGGCACCCGGCGGCGCGCCGTCCGGCAAGGGCCTTCGTGAGCTTCGGCAGCACGTTGCCGAAGCTCGGGTGGCCGGGGGAGATTGAGGCGCGGAAGCTCGGCGTCAGAGCTACCCGGAAGCCCGGGTAGCTCTGACGATCAACGCCGAGGGGCTGCTGGCCCAGCACCCGAGCGACGACGTACTTCGCGAGCTGGTTCGGGTCGGGCAGCAGCGGGGTCCGGCCGTGAACGTCGTTCTGGTGAACCCGCTCGGGACGCAAGGCCTGGGGCCGGGGCGACGCTCCGGCTGCCTCGACCGGACAGCCCCAGCGCGGTGGTGAGCGCGACCGCGGTCACAGCGGCGAACGCCGCCACCGACGCGGCGAAGCCGTCTCGGGCAGCGACCCGGTTGACCAAGGCCAGCACGATGTCGAAGCCCGCGTGAGCGGCCATTAGGGGCAGCACCGCGCGCGAGCGGCGGTACAGCAGCACGCTGACGACCGCCCACGGCACGAGGGGGATCGCGGCCAGGCCGTACTCCAGGTGGTAGGACAGCCGCGCCGCCGTCAGGACGACGACGAGCCCGGCCAGGCCGAAGCGGCGCAGCCGGGCGTCCGTGACTACCTCGCCGATCCGCCAGGCCGCCAGGAGGGGCAGGACCAGGACGACGATCTCCTCGCTGATGCCGGCCGCCACGGAGGAGACCGACTCGCCCAGGAGCGTGCTTCCCCCGCTGCCGCCGGAGTATGAGGCGAGGGCGGGGGAGTGGGTTCGGGCGAGTTCGAACAGGACCTGCACGATGAACGTCGGGGCCTCCGCCAGGCAGAACACCGAGCAGGAGGCGGACAGCAGCTGCCGCGCGGACAACCGGGGAAGTCCTACCGATGGCGCCCGTTCCGCGATGCCCACTGTCAGCCACGCGGGCAGGGACAGCCACAGCCACAGGGTGGATGCCCAGAGCATGGCGGCGGCGGTACTGGTGCCCTGGCTCGGGGCGGCGCCGGAGGCGGCTGCTTGTGCTCCGGGCCAGGCCGCCCCGATGGTGATCGCCATGTAGGAGAGGGCGAAGGGGCCGGCGAAGGACCAGGCGATCGCTCGTCCCGTCTGCCCCGCGCGAGGTCGGGGGAGCGGCTCGCGGTCGGGCAGTGCCCCCAGCAGCCTTTGCACGAACGGCATGCCCACCCCCTCCGGATCGCCGTGCCCGCAGCAGGCCGTCCCTGGGCCGCTGCTGTCGGCGGTGGTTGGTCGGTGAAGGCACATCAGGCAGCGAGCGGCGGTCCGGGCAGCGTAGCAGCGCCGGGCGACCGCCAGGGTGGGAGGTGTTGCGTGCCCGCTCGAACGTCGGGCCTCGCGGCTCCCGCTTAACCACCAGCAGGTCGGCCCGGCGCACGGTCACTGCGCTGGCGGACGACGGCAGCGCCGCTGACTCGCGCTCGGGCGCGGCTCGGGCCATGGTCCCGTCGCGAGTCATCTGAGTGTTCGACCAGCGGCCCGGCGAGCGGTGCTGGCTGCCGGTCCGGCAGTCGCGGCCGCGTTGAGTCGGTAGTGGGACGCCTGGCATGCTGGGCGCAGCCGAAATCCGAGGGAGCGCTGTGGTCACCGATGAGCGTAATCGCTGGGTCTCGTTTGCCTGGCGCCGCGACCTTTTTGTTCCGGTATCGGTCAGTCAGTCTCTTGTAGTCGGAACCGGCGTAGTGCTGCTGGCGGCTCTCAGCAGTACCGTCGCATTCGCCCTCTCTGAATGGCATGCCGAAGCTCTGCCGGGAAAGGGTGCTTTCGGACTTGTGCTGAGGGTTTCCGATCTCTATCCGATTCTCCCCGCGCTCTTCGCGCTTGTTCTTGCCGCCTTTGCGGTATATCTGTCCACCGCCGCCGTCTTCGGCGCCGACGACCCCCATCTGGGCGGTCGGCGCCGCTGCACCTGCCGCCGTTGCCGCTGGGGCCACTGGACCGCGCTGGAGCTGCGCCGACCGCTGTTCAACACCGAGTCGATGCTGGGGCTGGCGGTCACCGCTCTGACGGCAACGCTGGCAGCCGACGCGGCCAGCATCGCGGGCCTCGGCCTCGGCCTGGGCGTGGTGGCGGACGGGCACCTGCTCTTCCCCGTACGAGTCGCCGCGGGCATCCTCGCGTTTCTGCTGCTTTTGGCCGGAATCATCGCGACTTGGGGCATTATTCTGTGGTCGTTTCTGGCGGTCGGCGGCGTATTCCATGTCCGGAACAGCCGGGTCAGGGGCCGAGCCAACAGGAATTCAGCGGTGTTCGCGCCTCTGGCCGTCTACGACCCCGAAGGCGACACGGTGTCGGACCTGAAAAATAGGCAAGAGCAGGCATTCCAGCAGTTCATGGATGCCCACCTGCTCCCGAAGAGGATCACCGGGCAGGGCGAGACCACCCAGACCCTCCGCCTGCTGGGCGTCGAGGTCCAGGAGGCGGCCACCGCAGACATGTGGGGGCTGGTGCCGGCGACGTGGCCCGAAGGTTGGCGGCTGGTTCGCAAGGAGGACGGCTACTTCTGGTTCGACCTGGTCAACGGGTCAGGGACAGCGATGATCGAAGGCCTCGTCAACGGCAAGGCCTACGATGCCCGGGCGCACCTGCGGCTCACCGACGCCGGGCGACGCGAGGCCCGGCGCCGGTGGTACGGCCTGTCGGACAGCGAGCGTGCCCTCATGCAGCAGCGCGGCGGACCCTGGAAGCCGCCGTACCCGGCCGTCGCCGAAGGTCCGCACTTCGAGGCCGGGGACAACTACGCCCTCGTCGCCGCGCAGCTCCGGGCCAGGGGCTGGACCATCGGGGCCGAGGAGGCCACCGGCGTCCAGGTCGTCTTGTCCGAGGCGGCGTCCGCCTGGGCCGCCGAGCGCCGGGCAGGCGACAGCTTCTGGCTGCTGCCGGGCGGCACGTCCGCCAACACGGCGCGCACGGGCTGCTCCGGGGACGGGACCTATCCGTGGGACACGCAGGAGGCCAAGGCGTCCTGGCAGGACCCGAGGGCCCTGGCCGACGAGGTCGACCAGGTTCTCCGCGATGGCTACCCGGGCGAGCCGGCCTCGGAGAACGCGGCCGCGGACATGCTCTAAAGCCCTGTTGTCGGGCAAAGGCCGACAACAGGGCAGTCCCCGTCAAGCGGGGCCGGGCTCCGTCACCGCACCGGCCAGATCGGGGTGACGGAGCGTCGGTTGCGCGGCGAGACGACGCTGGGCCTGCTGCGCCGCTGGGTCGGCGGTGTCATCGGATCGGGGACAGCCGATTGAGGCCCGGCGAACGGGCTGCGGCGCGCAGATCGGCAACAGTTGAGCAAATACACCTTTCTCCGCGTACGTGTACGCAAGGGATAAATCACCCGGACGGGCGGCACAGTCGCAGACCAGGCGGAATCCCCGCCGGGCCGTCACCGCGCTCACTACGCTCGACGGCGTGACCACCACCGCGGCCGCCCGGCGACCCATCACCGAGCTGCCCGCCAGCCCCTCCGCCATCGGCCTGACCTACCAGCTGGAAACGCCGCTGCGCAGCCATGCCCACGACCGCACGATCGAGCGCTGGACCGTCAGCGCCCGGATCGGGGAGCACTTCGGCCTGGAGCCCACCCCGGCATGCGCTGCCTGCGTCGACCGCCGGGCGGGCGTGCAGCAGGCCAGCGCCGCCACCGCGGACGACGACGGCTGCCCGCATCGGCTCCTGGTCGGTGAGTTCGTCTTCTACCGGATCCGCTGGGGCGCCGGCATGAACCCATTCTGGGCGATGGAAGAGGAGACCCAAGGCCTCTACGAAATCGCCGAAGCGATCTTCAACGAGGAGAGGAACGACTACAGCAAGGAGTTCACCGACCTGGCCGACATGGTCATCGGCGGCAGCGACCTCCTGGTCCTCGACCACGCCGAGCTCACCGGGCCGTGGCGCGGCTTCGGCCTCGGGCCGATCCTGGCCGCCGAGGCGATCGACCGCCTCAACGGCGGCTGCGGCGCCGTCCTTCTCCACCCCGCCCCGATTACGACCGACGACCTGACCTTCGACCAGTTCAAGCACGCCAGCAAGCGCCTGGAGGAGACCTGGGCGAAGGTCGGCTTCGTGCCCTTCCTCACCAGCCCCTATCTGGTTTTCGGGACCTGCTGGGGCATTCCCGAGCAGCGCCTGGCCGCCCTGCGGAAGGAGCTGGACGCCCTCTGCGCCCAGTGGCAGGCCGCCCGGCGGACCAGGCCCTGACCGCCAGGCCCGGGCCGGGCAGGCCACCGCGCCCGGCCTGTCGGTGCGCGCCGCTCGTTCGGGTGATCCCCCGCGGCGGCTTCGGCCGGCTCGCTACGGTGAGCACGGAGCCGGCCGGACGCCGGGGACGGGAAGGAGGCCGCGGTGGGGCGAGCGGTAGTCATGACGGCCGGCCAGGCACGCCAGGCCATCGGTGAGGCCGTGACCGCCAGGATCACCAGGCTGTTCGAAGCCTGCCTGGCCGGGATGCGCGAGGACGGTCTCGTGGAGGTGTACGCCAAGTCCTGGCGGGGCTCAGCCCTCCCCGGCCACGATCCGAGCGCCGTCCCGCCGGTGCCCACCGCGCTGGTCGTGACCGGCAAGGCATGGTCTGAGCCGGGCGTCATCTTCACGTGGAAGAGCGAGTCGGGCGACCCGCCCTACTTCCAGATGGACACCCCGGCGGGCTGGATGACCCAGGTCGTCCACGCCGGGCACGCCGTGATCGACGGCCTGCCGGTGACCGCCGTCCTGGAGCGGGACGACCAGCGCCGTCCGTCGAAGGTGCTCACGGTCGCCCTCACCGGGTACTTCGACGTGAGCATCCACGGTTGGCGGGCCTGGGCACGCGACAGTGTCCGCGAAGTCGACTGGGCCGACCCTGATCAGCCGACGTTCCGCCCGGCCGTAGCCGGCTGAGCAGCGGTCAGGCGCGACCGTCGTCGTAGACCTCGGCCGGCTCGCTGCGCCGCTCCTCGTGGCCCTTGCCGTCGCCCTCGACGTGGATCCGGGACGCCTTGAGGCCGCTCCACTTCCAGACGATCTTGATCCAATGGGCGTCGTCGCAGCGGTTGTGGTAGTAGACCGTGGTCGACCACCAACCCGGGTCGTACGAGTACGCGAAGCACCCGTCCACGTTACGGGTCATCTCGCGGCGGCTGGCGGCCGCCTGCGCGGCCACGCTGGTGCCGAATAGGACGGCCAGAACGACGGTCGCGGCGACGGCGGTACGGCTCAGGTGACGCATTGTCCCTCCCAGGGTCTGCTGCCAGACGGGCGGCAGGTGCCCTGCCCAACCCGGCGGACTGCGCCCCGGTTCGCCAAGATCACCCGGACAGCCCAGATCTACCACCGGCGACCGCTGTCGGACCCCGTCGGCCGTCCCGGGACCTGACCGATGCGGGGCACGGCAGCGGCCGACGGTGCCGGTGAGACGGGGAGTCAGTCGCTGTCCAGGAAGCGGAGTACGTCGGCGTCCCCCTTGTCGGCCAGCGCCGCCACGATCTCGGGGTGGTCGGCGTCGAAGGCCTCGACCGCGCTGCGCGCGGCCTCGATGGCCTGCTCGTTCGCGGGCTGGAGGTGGCGGTAGTAGTGGCCGGGATCGCCGCCGGGATCGGCGTGGGCCGCGGCGCGCTGGGCGTCGTCCGCGTCGCACAGCCCGGCCACCCGGCCGGTCAGCTGTTCACGCTCGGCCACCAGGGCTCGGCCCCAGGAGGTGTACAGCACGGCGGTGAGCTCGGCCGTCCTCCGGTCCTCCTCGGCCCGGGCGCTGCGCCAGGCGGCGAGCTGCCGGCCGTCGGTGGAGACCGCGAACTGCGCGAGGGCGGTGTCCCCGAGGACGGTGAGCTGGCGGCCTCCTCGGTGGGTCAGCCACACCGTGGAGTTGTCGCGGATCAGGTGGGTGTGGCCGGCTGGGCGGCGGCTCTCGGGCACCCCGTGAGCAGTGGCCTCCGCGAGATGGCTGTTGGCCACCTCGGCGCCGTCGGAGTCCGTGGTGACGCTGTACCGGGCTCTGGGCCCACCGGTGCCGTGGGCGTGCCAACTCCTCCGCTGGGCAGCGGAGGCGTGCCGCCTGGACGGCGCTTGCCTCATCCTAGGGGGAGCGTCCGACAGTCGGCCCCGGAGCGCGGTGACGTTCAAGCTCGCTATGCCGTAGGCCGATGACCAGACCATGACCGACATCCCGCTTCTTCCAGGCCCTGCCTTCGAGGGGCGCCCGATCGTGACCGCCTCCCAGGAATTCGTCCACTCCTGGGGGGACGACTTGGCGGAGGTCAACGAAGCCCTTGCTGAGGTCTTCGGGAACGACGGACACTGGTGTCGCGTCGGCCCGGACGTCTACACGGTCGGCATCGGCGACCCCGAATACCGGTTGAGGGGCTCGACCGTAGGCTGGCACGTCGACCTCTTCCAGTCCTCCTGGGCACCGGAGTTCGGCGAACTCCGCGAGGTGCCCGCCAAGTACCGCCAGGCCGTGGCTGCCTACATCGACGCCAGGGACCGGCTGACCATGCCGCCGCCGAAGGTCGAGGAACTCCGGCAGCGCGGCGAGCCGGAGGACACTGCGGCGGTGCACGCCCTGGTTGGCCATCACCTGGTGCTGCTGGAGGACCAACTCCGGGCGTTGGACGCCTTGCAGGTCTCGCTGTCGGAGGAGGCGCGGTGCCAGCCCTGGGCCAGCCGGTTCCTGAGCAAGGAGTGCCAGGAGATCAAGGAACGTCAGGATTGCGTGTCCGCTTCCCTGGTGGAGTACCACCTCGGCGAAGCAGGTACTCGGGTGAACATTTGGTTCTGGGAACAGGGCTTCGACCTGCCGGGCGGGTTCATCCCCTTGCTTCCCGACAGCGCCCCGGCTCCGGAGACCGCCGCGGTGTGACGGGCCGCGCTGCCGGGCCCGATCAGCGCCGTACGGGCTCCCCGCTCTCCCATCGCCGTCCTCCGGCTGGATCGCCTCCGGCCCGGACGGGCGCGCGGAGCTGACCACCGACGGCACGGCCGTCCTGGCCGGCGTGCGGCCCGTCCCTGCCGTCGACCTCACTGTGTGAACGGGGCAGCGTGAGCGGAGCCGGTACCCGGCGGCCACCGGCTGCTTCCACTCCCTCAGGTCATACCGGCCGGTGCCCCGCCCGGCCGCCCGGTTGCAGGGGCTTCCACCGCGCCCTTGTAGGTCGCTGCTCCCCGGACACCCCACGGGCGTTTTCAAGATTCTTTGCACCGGGGAGCCGGGGCCGTCCCCCGGGAGCAGCCGCCGCGCCACCCTCCGGCAGGAGGAATCAGATGTCCGTGGGGGCGCCGGGACGCCCGAGGCGGTCCGCTGGCGGCTGCGGCAGCGGCCAGTACGCCGTGGCGCGCTTGCCGGCGAGCGCATCGAGCAGGACGTCCTCGGAGACCTGTAGGACCGGGGCGCACCGCATGAGTTGGGAGGGGGAGGGGGCCGCGTCGCCGTTGAGCCAGGAGGCGACGAGGGGTTCGGGCAGGAGAGCGGCCTGGGCGAGCTGTTGCGGGGTGAGGCTGAGCCGGTCGATGCGGTGACGCAGGGTTCCGGCGGCGGTGTAGTCCCGGCTGAGCGTGCTCAGCCGCTGTTCCAGGAGCTCGGGGAGATCGGGGTCGAGCGGGGGCGGAGGCGGGCTCTCGGGGTCGCCCAGCAGGGCGGCCGGGTGGCGGCGGTAGTTGGCCAGGATGTAGTTCGCGCAGTCCAGGAGCAGGTCGGTGGCCCAGGTCCGGGCGTCTTGGTCGGTGCGGTCGGAGTTCAGGCGCCAGGTCTTGGTCTGCCCGCGCAGTTGGAAGTTGTGGTCGACGAGGAGCCAGCCGGCGGTGCGGGCCGTCGCCCGGGAGTTGATGGGCCAGATGCGCCCGGGCACCACGGAGGGTGTGGAGAAGAAGGCGGTGAGCAGCCGCTCCAGCGATGCGGCCATCGCGATGGCGCACGGTTCGTCGAAGAACCGGTGCTGGGCGAGGCCGACGAAGGTCTCGAACTCCTGCCGCAGACCGTCCGGCAGCCCGGCGTCGAGGTCTGCTTCCGCTGCGGCGGAGATGTCGGTGCTGGTGAAGAAGGCCGTTGGGTCTGCCGCGGCGAGCCGCTCCAGGATCTCCGGGCTCAGGGGGCGGGGCGGGCGGGGGCGGACGTTGTTGAAGGGGACGAACCACGCGCGCGGGCGCAGGTCGCCGGTTCCGAGCTGCTGGCTGGCCGGGTGGTCCGGATCGGCCGCGACGTGCTGGAGGTCTTCGTCGAAGTGCATCAGCACGTCCCAGTCCTGGAGGTAGGTCTCCAGGTACAGGTCGAACGCGCGGTGCCGGATGCTGATCTGGTCCGCGGTGGGCAGGCCGTAGTCGGCGGCGTAGTCCTCGTCGTCGAGGTAGTCGAACAGTTCCCTCGCCTGACCGACGATCAGGTGGAACGCTAGCTCCTCCGCCGTGCACGTCGCGGATGGCGCCCGTCCGGCCCGCAGATCGTCCCGCAGGTTCTCGACCGCCTGGACCATGGCCATGCGCCACGCTGCGCCGTGGCCGTCGCACACCGCCGGCAGGCAGGCCAGGAACGACTCGTTGGTCAGCCAGTCGTCCTCGTCCTCGGAGCGCTCGTAGACGCGGTCGCCGTGCTCGAACAGGTCCTCCCAGCCCATCTCGGCGAGCTGGTCGGCCGCGGCCGCCAGGAGCCGGGCGCCGAGCGGGGTGAGCACGCAGTCCGCCTCCGGGTCGAAGTACCGCCTCCGCTCGTCCTCCTTCTCCGACTCCTCCGGGCGCAGCTTGGCCTCGCCCAGCCGCAGCAGTTCGGCCGCGCGCTTCACGGTCAGCGGCGCGGGGGCCAGAAGCAGGCCGCCGTCCAGGTGGTCCTGCGCCCAGGCCGGGTGCCCGCGGTCGGCACCGCGCGGGTGGGCGATGCCGTACGGGGAGAACCAGTAGATCGGTGCGTCCCAGCCGCCCTCGGGCTCGGGAACTTCTTCCTCCTCCGCGTCCTCGCCGTCGGCAGGGCACCGGGCCTCGGGGATGCTGTACTTGGCGTCGTCGACGACCAGCTGCCACGCCTCCTCCCAGTACGGCTGCCGGTAGGAGCGCTCTTCGGCTGCCTGCGGCACGGCGACCCCCAGCGCGCCGAGTTCGTCGTCGCTGGCCGCGAAGAGTGCCGGGGCGGCTTCCAGCATGACCTCCAGCGCCCAGCTCTCGGCCCCGCAGCGCGGTACCGGCGCAAGGCCTCCGGCGATGTCGTCGGCCAGGTCCCACAGCGCCCGTGCTGCACCCGCTCGGAAGGCGCGCCCTTGGGTGTCGCATGCCGGGGGCAGCAGAGCGAGGACGGTGCCGTCCGCGCCGGGTGCGTGGCGGTCGAACGGGGTGTCTCCGTGCGCGGCTGCGTCGCGGTAGGTGAGGACGGCCAGGGCGCGCCCGGCGGCCATCAGCAGGCCGGCCTCGAACGGCGGCAGGATCTTCTCCAGGCTCTCGCCGGGGAGGTCGTAGAACTCGGCCTCGTCGGTGAGTGCGCTGTAGGGGTCGTGCTGGGCTGACATCAAGGCCTCGCTCGCGACAGGGTGGCAAGGTGACCAGTATCCCGGCCTGGGGGATGCCCCCACACCGCGCACGGAAGCGCAGCCAGCTGTGGGGCGGCGTGAGGGAGCCCGTAGAAGAGCCGGCCGGCGACGGCCTGTCAGTACCCGCCCCGTACAACGATCTTTGATCAGGAGTGCTCGGCTGCCAGGTCAGCGACCCACCCGGCGACGGTCGCCGCGTCGACGGTTGTCTCCCAGCGGACTTCTCGGCCGGGGTGGGCGGCGCAGTGCAACCGGGCAAGGAGGCCGTCCTCCGGCAGTTGCTCGATCACAGCCGAGGGCTCGGCAGAGCACCGGGTGTGCCGCGCGGTGGTCCGCAGCCGCGCGGCGGCCAGCGCGGCCAGGTGCCGGGGAGGAAGGGTGGCGGAGCTGCGGCAGCCGTTGCACTCCAGCAGGTGCCGCACCGCGGGGCCGTGGTTCCAGAAGGTCCGCCAGATGCCCTTCTGTGAGCGTTCGTCCTGGTTGCAGCTCGCGCACGCTGGCCCGCGCACATAGTCGTGGGCCGGTTCGTGGCAGTGGTCCCAGACGGCGGCCTGCCGCAGGCCGCACACCACGCAGAGGTAGTTGTCGGCGCGCGTCGCCCGCCGCCGCTCGCTGGTGTAGCGCACGCCCCGCATCGAACCGCCGTACAAGCGGTGCTCGCCCTCCGCGCAGGCCGGGCACTGGGTGATCCAGCCGTCCGCGCCGGACGACCGCCAGTCGCGGTTCTGCCGGGCCCGGGCCGCCGCGGTCGGCCAGGACAGGTCTTCCACCGCGCCGCACCCAGCGCACCGCTGCGCACGGGCGAGCAGCGCCAGGTGCTCGGTGCGCCACCGGTCAAGGACGTCCGCCCACCCCTCAGGGATGCTCCACCGGCCGGCCCGGCGGCGCACCACGTCCATCACGACCACTCCGGCCACCACAAGCGGGTCACGGCTGTCGGGCTCCCGGACACCTCCGAGCAGTCGGCTGAGCTCCTTGACTGCCAGGCGGTGCACCGCGGGGTCGAGTCCGGTGTCGAGGAGGTCGGCTGCGGACGGGCGGCGGGGGGCACGTGCGGCGCGGTCGACGAGTTCACCCTGGACGGCCAGGCGCCAGTTGTTGTCGAAGCGGGAGTTCCGGTTGAGGTCCGTCCAGGGCAGTCCCAACGGGACGAGCCGGCCAGGTTCCGCCGCCACTGCTGCGAGCTGCCGCAGGGCCTCATCGAGGAGGGCCTGGTCGACGTGCCACACCCCGCTGCGCTTCACGCCGGGCAGCGCCGTGGCGCCCAGGTACAGGTGGCCGGTGTCACGGACGAAGGCGGAGTGGAGCCCCGCGGCGGCGAAGTGCAGCGGGGGCGCGGTGAGGACGGACGCAGCAGTCGCCTGGGCGGCGGCGAGGGGTATCAGCACGGTGGCAGGGTGCCAGCACCTTCTGACACACCCTGCGGGGTGGCCGGAGCCAACGGGAAGATCTCCCGCGCGGCGGCCGCCGGTGCGGACCGCTCCTCCAGTCACCACACCCTGCCGAGGTGGACGTCGCGGCGCACCACCCTGGTCCCCGTGGCGCACGGGGGCCACGTCCCGCAGGGTCACCGTCGGCCCCAGGTCGCGCAGGCCGGCTCGTGCCAGGTGGTGCGCACCACCAGGCCGCCGGGGGAGATGTGCTCGTTCGACCAGGCCCGGCAGCACGGGTTGCCGAGCGGCCGGACCTCCCGGCCTGGAGCAGTGGCGGGAGGTCCGGATGGGCCGCGACGGCGGTGCCGGGTGGGAGTCGTCATTTCAGGGGCTGTGCCACCGGACACTGGCCCCGAACCTGGCACCACCTGTACGGAGTAACTGGCCCGAGTGTGAGATACCGCGACAAATGTGTCAGATACCGCGACACACCATCGGAGTTGTGTAGCGCGGGGAGTGGCGGTTGTCAGGTCCTGAGAGCACCTACAGTGGTGCCCGTATCGGGCTCACGGTAGGGGGAACGGACATGGCATCGGACAACCTCACGTTCTTCTCGATAGTGCAGAGCGAAGCAAAGCTGGAGAGCGGCCACGACCGCCTCTACGGCGACGGCCTGTACCGGATCGTGCGCGTCGAGGAGGAACGGCCGTGACCACCGGCACCACCTACACCACCGACACCGACCCCGCCGCCCCTGGACGGCTGGAGCTGGCCCCGTACAGCAGCCGGCCCGCGCCCGCCGACCGGGACCTGGGCCGCCCGATCCTGGACTCCCCGTTGGTGCGCGGCGCGATGTGGCTGCGCTGGAGCGGCCACGACGGCATCCGCACCCTCCACCAGGGCGCCGACCTGGCCCGCGGCTGGACCGAGCGCGACGTCGACGGCATGGACGGATGGGTTGCCCTGGTCGAGGGCCGGATCGTCCTCGGCACCCGCCCCGGCGGTGGCCTGCCGGAGCCCGTCGTCCACGCCGAGGCGTGGGAGGCAGGCGCCACGCTGCACGCTGCCCTCGCCCAGCACCCCCACCACCCCGACCGTGCCACGGACGAGGACGACGATCAGGAGGACGGGTTGTTCGGCGACGCCCGTAGCCGGGTCCGCCGCCGAGCGGCCGGGATGCCCCTGGAGAACCTCCAGCAGGCCCTGCACCGGGCCCGGGAGGACGAGCGCGCCGCCGACCGGTACGCCGACGTCGGAGACGAGGCCGCCTACGCCGCCGCGGCCACCGTCTGCGCCGAGTGGCAGCGCGTGCGCGACCACACCGCCGAGACCGGGGCCGAGCGCTACGACCCCGACCACGACACCGCTCTCCAGCACGCGCTGCGCCGTGAGCGCCACCGCCAGGACGTCGCCGCCTGCGCCCGCGAGGCAGCCCACCAGTCCCGCCAGACCACCGACACCGCCCACCGCCGCCTCGCGGGCACCGCGGCCCAGCCTCTCTACACCGCCCTCGACCGCGCTGGCCTCCACGCGCTCACCGACGACGACCACCAGGCCGTCCGCGACCTCACCCGCCACCTCGACCCCGCCACGCTGCGCCAGGTCGCGAGCTGGCTGGAACGCACCCGCACCGCCGCCTTCGCACTGCGGGGCACCGAGGCGGGCCCGCCCGTGCGGCCCGTCGTACGGCGCAGCCGGTTCTGACAAGTCGCGAGGCGCCAGCCACCATCACGGGGCCGGCGCCTCGCACTGTGCGTGCCGTCAGTACCCGCTCCCGTAGAGGTGCTTGTCCCACTCGCCGGGCCAGACCCACTCGTACATCACCCGCCGCGCCCAGTAGCACCGGTTGATGCCGCGGTGGTGCTCCTCGTAGGACTCGGGCGGGTTCTCCGACAGCGCGTTCCAGCGCTCCATCCAGTGCCTGTCGGCCTGGCGGTAGGCGAAGGTTCCGCGGGCTTTGCGCATGTCGGCGAACGTCGTGGACGCCTCGACCTCCCGCTGGAGTTCCAGGTACAGGCGGCGCCGCTGCGGGTGGGTGGTCTGGTCGGCGAGGTCGCCGAGCGCGGCGACGATCGTTGCCCGTCCTTCGGCGAGGATCTCCTCGGGGGGCGGGGGCAGTGGCAGGGGGGGAGGGCCGCTCGCGGACGGCGGCGGCGACGGCGGCCTGGTGGCTCTCGCCGGTCTCGGCCGCGCGAGCCCGGGCGGCGTTCTTCCGGGCGTGGTTCTTGACCATCGGGTGTCCTTGCTGGTGGCCGGCCCGCGATCCGGGCCACTGGACGGCACCGGGACAGTCTGCTGCGAGGCGGGCGTTGATGCGGGGCACCGTCAGGACGTTGGTGCTGCCGGTCGCGGCCGTCAGCGGTCCGGGACCGACACACCGAGCGGCCCGCCAGCAGGATATCGGGACGGCTGGCACCGTCGGGCCGACTCGCCTTTCGGCGCGCTGTCAGCGCCTGGCCGAGCGGCCGCGCGGTTCTGACCTCGGACGCCACAGCGCCGCAGGCTGGATCGCGGCGTGGCCGAACCGGTTGGCCGCCTTGTCGAGCACCGGCTCCAGGGCGCGGCTGCTCTCCGTCTGCGGGTCGAGGGTGAGCTGGGTCCAGCCCGCCGCCGCCGGGGCGAGTTCGGCGACCCGGGCGGTCACGGCCCGCACCCGTGCCCGTTCCAGTCCGAGCGCGGTGAACAGCCCGTACAGGGCGGCCTGTACGTCCGGGGTGTGCTGGGTGGGCTCGCGCAGGGTCCGGCGGCGGACGGTGTGGGAGCGGTCGGCGTAGGTGACCTGGAGCTCGACCTGGCGGCAGGTCTGGCGGGAAGCGCGCAGGCGGGCACCGAGCTCGCCCGCCAGGTCGAGCAGGGCCCGGCGGATCAGGTCCGGTTCCAGGACGTCGCGCTCGAACCGGCGGGTCGCGGCGATCGCGGCGGGCGGTCCGCCGGCGGCGATCGTGCGGTGGTCGACGCCGTGGGCCCGTTCGTGCAGCAGGCGCCCGGTGCTGGCTCCGGCCACCCGCTGGACGGTGGCCACCGGCAGGTCGGCGAGCTGCCCGACGGTCTCCACGCCGTAGCGCACCAGCGCGCGCTCCAGCACCGGGCCCACTCCCGGCAGCCCCCGCACCGGCTGGGCGTGCAGGAAGACCAGAGCCTCGCCGGGGTCGTCAACAATTCGGACCCCGCCGAGCTCGGTGGTGTCGGCGAGCAGCTGGGCGAGCATCCGCGTACGAGCTCCGCCGACGGCGGCCAGCAGGCCGAGGGTCGCGGCGAGCCGGGTCTGCACCAGGTCCGCGAGCCCCGCCGGGCTACGCCCGAAGTAGCGCAGCGCGCCGGTGATGTCGAGGACGGCGGCGTTGGGCGGCAGGGCCTGCACGACCGGCGTGATCTGGGCGAGGACGTCGAACAGCTCGGTGTACACCTCGAAGGTCGGCTGGGCGAGGCGCAGGTGGAGGATCTGCCGCTCGTTCATCCGGCCCCCGGCCGGGCGGTACGCGTCGCCTGCGGTTGAGCTGGGTACGGGCATGGCTCAGCCCGCCGATCCGGCCGAGGCGTGCCACATCCGCCCGGCGCCGCCCGGACCGCTGCGCCCGGGCCGGCGGGCGTCGCCGTGCCTGCCCTCCTCTTCGTCGGTTGCGGCGGGGTCGGCGAGCAGGGTGCGGACGGCGGGGGTGCCGCCGTCGCGGTGGGCCTCGGCGACGTCGCGCAGGTTCCAGGCGTGGGTGCCGACGATGCTCACCGAGCGGCCTCTGCGCTGGACGGTGCCGCGGACGAGGAGCAGCCAGCTGTGGAACACCGTGTGGGCGCACCGCTCGTGGGTGTCGTCGAAGAAGGCGAGGTCGACGATGCCGGTGCCGTCGTCGAGGGTCGCGAAAATCGTGCGGCGGCCGGAGCGGGTGGGGGGTGTTTGGTTGGCGACCTTGGCGCCGGCCACGAGGACGGTCTGGCCGGTGCGGAACTGGTCGAGGCCGGTGGAGGGGGTGGCGCCGAGCTCGGCCAGCAGGGGGTGGAGGTCGCTCATCAGGTGGCGGCTGGTGTCCATGCCGAGGACGTCCAGCTCGGCCTGGAGCTGCTGGGCCGGGTCCATCTCGCCGAGGCCGGTGGCCGGTGCCTGCCCGGGGTCGGCGGCGGCGAGGGCGAGCTGGGTGGGCATCGCACTGGCGCGGTGGGTGCGGTGGAGCTCGTCGACCAGGAGCAGGAGCTCGCGGCGGGTGGCGCCGGGGGCGAGCGCGTCGAGGGCGCCGGTCCGGGCGAGGTTCTGGGCGATCGGCTGGGAGGGGCGGGCGCGGTCCCAGAAGTCGGCCAGGTCGGTGAAGGGGCGGCCGTCGGCGATCCGGCGGGCCTGCTCGGCGGTGATGCCGTGGATGTCGGCGAGGGAGATCCGGATGCCGGTGCGCCCGTCCGGCAGGAGCTCGGTGCGGTAGACGGTGTCGGAGCGCTGCACGTCGAGCGGCAGCACGGCGACGCCGCGGCGGCGGGCGTCGGCCAGCACCAGGCGCTTGGGGTACATGCCGGGGTCCGCTTCAAGAACGCCGCAGGCGTACTCAGCCGGATGGTGGGCCTTCAAGTAGGCCGATTGCAGCGTGGCCAGCGCAAACGCGCAGGCGTGCGATTTCGCGAAGCCGTAGGCGCCCATGGCGCGGAGGATGTCGAGGACGCGCTCGATCACGTCGCGGTCGTAGCCGGCCTCGGCGGCGCGGGCGCGGAACCAGGCCTCCAGCGCGGGCAGCCGCTCCGGGTTGCCGAGGGCGCGCCGGGCCTCCTCGCCCATCGACAGGTCGGTACGCGTCATGACGGCGACGATGCCGGCCACCTGCTCGTTGAAGATCACCACGCCGTAGGTGTCCTTGAGCACGGGGACCAGGTCCGGGTGCGGGTACTGCGGGGGCCGCTTGCCGTGCCGGGCGAGGATGAACGGTTTGATCATGTCGGCCTGCACCGGGCCGGGCCGGAACAGGCTGATCTGGCAGATCAGGTCGTGGAAGGTGGCCGGTTGGAGCCTGCCTGCCAGATCCCGCTGCCCTCCGCTTTCGAGCTGGAAGACCGACAGGCCGTCGCCGTTGCGGAGCATGGCGTACGAGTCCGGGTCGTCCAGCGGCACCTGCTCGCGGTCGTCCAGGTCCAGCTTCCTGCCGGTGGTGCGCTCGATCTCCCCGATCGCGTACGCCATGGCACTTTGTGCTCTTACGCCCAAGATGTCCAATTTTAGAAGCCCAAGATCCTCCACATCGTGCTTGTCGAACACCGACATCGGCAGCTGCTCCCCGGCGGTCGGCATCACCGGCGTGCGGGCCAGCAGGCTGGAGTCGGACAGCAGCACTCCGCACGGGTGCATGGCGATCCCGCGCGGGAGCCCGTCGAGCTGCTCAGCCAGGTCGAAGAGCTGCCCGTACCGCTCAGCGTCGGCCGCCACCGAGCGCAGCTCCGGAAGCTCGGCCAGCGCGGAGCGGATGTTCCGCGCCGCGACGTGCGGGAACGACTTGGCCAGCTGGTCCGCCTCCGCCGGTTCGACCCCGAGAGCGAGCGCAGTGTCCCTCAGAGCCCACCGGGCACGGTAGGTCTCCGGCATGCTGACCGTCGCCACCCGCTCCGGCCCGAACCTGGACAGCACGGCCCGGTAGCACTCGATCCGGCGCGCGGACTCCACGTCGATGTCGATGTCCGGCAGGCTCTTGCGCCGCAGGTTCAGGAAGCGCTCCATGATCAGACCGTGCTCCAGCGGGTTTGCCACCGCGATCCCCAGCAGGTGCACCACCAGCGACCCGGCGCCGGAGCCGCGCGCCGCCACCCGGATCCCCAGCCCCTTGATGTCCTCGACCACCTGCGCCACGGTCAACACGTAGCTCGACCAGCCCAGGGTGGAGAACACCCGCAGCTCGTCCTCCAGCCGCTCGACCGCCGCCCGGTCGCGGTCGTAGCCGAGCCGAACCATCGCGGCGCCGGCCCGCTCCCGCAACACCCGCCCGGCCGTCCCCGGCCCGATCCCGATCCGGTCCTCCTCCGGGAAGTGGACCCGCCCGATCCCCAGGTCACTGCCCGGGTCGACCCGCAGCTCCGCCGCCGTCCGCTCCGTCGACGCCAGCAGGTGCGCCGCACCCCCGCGCTCCTGGCCGGCCGCCCGCGCCACCTCCTCGGCCAGCACGGCCATCTCCGCCCCCGGCTTGAGCCACCGCTCGCCGTTGCAGGTCCGCCCCGGCCGGATCGGCATCAGCAGCCGCGCGGCGTCCAGCACGTCCGCCACCCGAGACTGCCCCGCGTCCGCGTACCGCACCGCGTTGGTCAGCACCGCCGGCACATCCAGATCAGCCGCCAGCCCCAACGTGCGCGCCGCCAGCCGCAACGACCCCGGCCCCGTCCCCGCCCGCCGGTGGTGCACCGCCTCCAGCCGAAGCCCCGGCCCGAAGACCTCCCGCCACGGCCCCAACAGCCCTGCCGCAACATCCGCCCGCCCGGCCGCCAGCGCCCGCACCGGCTCCGACCCGGGCCCCAGCAGCACCGTCAGCCCACCCCCGTGCTCGCGCAACGCCTCCCACGGCACCACCGGCTGGCCACCTCCGACCTCCGCCCGCTGCGCCCAGCCCGCGGTGATGAGGGCGCACAGGTTGGCCCAGCCGGTGCGGTCCTGGGCGAGCAGGGTCGCCCGCGGGGCACTTTCGGCGACGAAAGATCCGCCGCGCGCCGGGGTCCTGGTCCGGCCGGCCGGGGCGGTGGGCGGGTCGAGGAGCGGGACGGCCAGGTCGGCACCGAAGACGGGACGGACGCCGGCCGCCGCGCAGGCCTTGGCGTGCCGGACAGCGCCGGAGACCGTGTCCCGGTCGGTGAGCGCGAGGGCGGCCATGCCGCGCTCGGCGGCCCGCTCAGCCAGCACCGACGGCATCGCCGCGCCGTACCGGGTCGAGTACCCCGAGGCGACGTGCAGGTGGGTGTAGCCCATGGGTCGCCTCCTTGCGCCACGACCCCCAGCTGTCTCCGGTTCCCCTCCCGTACGAGCAGCCTAGACCCTGTTCGAATCTTTGTGCGAATAGGTAGCGCCGAGCGAGCCCCCACGGAACTCGGATACAGCACCCGCCCTCGCGCCGCGCCGGTGCACCTACCGGCCGCAACCGCCGGGGCAGCCCCGCCCAGCGCCCACCGCCCTCTCGGATGCGGAAGAAAATCAATAGGCCACCCCCTCCCACCTGCGACGTTCCTCCGCTCAGGTCGCGATGGCGACTCCCGGTCGGGCGGGTTGGGTACATGTCCCTCGTGACACGGATCCGGTGGGCAGAGGTAGTCCAGAAGGCCGCGCAGGTCGCACTCGGCTACGGAGGCGACGTCACGCTGCGCCAGGTCTATTACAGGCTGACGATGGCCGGGGTCATCCCGCACACCGCCTCCTCCTACAAGCACCTGTCGGCGCGCGTGGCCGCCGCCCGCCGCGAGGAGCGGTTCCCAGACCTGGTCGACACGGTCCGCCGGGTCCACGTGCCGCCGGCCTGGCAGGACGCGACCGAGATGATCATTCAGGTGCCCAGCTGGTTCCGGCTGGACCGCACCCGCGGCCAGCAAACGGCGCTCTATGTCGCGGTGGAGAAGGACACCCTTCGGGCCCAGTTCACCGGCTGGCTCGACGAGTTCGGAATCCCGGTGATCGTGGTGCGCGGGTACGGCTCCCAGTCCTACGTCCAGGTCGTCGCCGAGCGCACCGCTCGCGATCCACGGCCGGCCCACCTGCTCTACGTCGGCGACTTCGACTGCTCCGGCGAGGACATCGAGCGCGACTTCCTCGCCCGCACCGCCTGCTGGGCCTCAGTTGAGCGCGTGCTGCTCACGGACGAGCAGCGTCTCGCCTACGGGCTCCTTCCCACAGCGGGGAAGAAGGACGACCCGCGCTGGCCCGCCTTCGCCGCGAAGTATGACTTCGACCCGGCTCGCCCAGTCCAGTGGGAGGTCGAGGCCCTCGACCGTAACGACCTGCACGCCCTGCTGATGGCTGCCATCGAGCCGTACGTGGACCACGACGTCCTGGCCACGGTGCTCGCCGACGAGCACCGCCAGCGCCAGCGCTTGGAGCGCTTCGTCGATCGTTGGCTCAAGTCTCCCGCCGGACCATAGTGGTGCAGCGTCCCCTGCCCTGTCGCCGCCCGAGGCGGCCGGGTCAGCGACATGTACTGTCAGCCGATTCCGGGCATGACCTCATGGAGAATGTCGCGCGTTGACTCCTGTGCTCTAGACCTCTTCCCAAGCCCCTCCCGCTCCAGCTCGCTCCAGCCGATCGCCAGATTCAGCTACCATCAGTGACCACCTGGAGTCCCGGGGACCTGCTGAGCGATAGAACAATTCAGTTTCCTTTTAGAAGTGTCCCCTGAGGAATAATCAGGGATTCTGCAACACCCACAGGGAGCTCGCCTATTTCACTGAGCAAGGCCATCCAGCCGGTCCTGGAAGAACACGCTTTCCAGCCGCTGAACGGAAACGGCTATGCCCTGCCGAGGCCCGCAGGGCGCCGAGCCCCTGGTCGACCGTCGACCGCGAACCTCCGCGCTTCCGGCTGCCCAACGGTCGGCCCGCTCGCGAAGCGCGTTGGCCGGGCTTCGCAGCCGCCTGACGGCGACGTAGAGATCGTTTGAGCTGCTCATGCTCGTGCGTCATCACCCCGCCGGTCTGGGTGTCCAGGGGATGCCGTTAGCGCCGGACGAGTACAGCTGCACGTGCATCCGGAGCGGAGCACTGCGGCCCGCCGGCCTAGCCCACCCGCGACCATCGGTTCGCCACCTCCGGCGAGCCTCGCAGGAAGCGACCAGCGCCTAGGTGTATATCAAACCGCATATGTACGCGCATGCATCCTGGCTGCATACATCGACCTAGCTGCGCTGGTGGCTACGGGAAGCAGCACGTCGCCTCACCGGACATATCAATCCGCACATGGCGGCGCATGGTTCTCGCCTTGCCCCCTCGGAACGAGCTGGTGCCCGGTCCCATGTCGGGGCCGGGCACCAGAAGGTCTTGATCAGCTAGCGCACCACTCGCAGAGCAGGCCGCTCCGTTCGCTGCGGTGCCGTTCGCTTCGTCGTCCGCGGTGCTGCCTCAAGCCGAGGAGGCCGCATCTCCGGGGTCGGGATGTTCAGGGACCAGGTGACAAGATCGGGATCCTGCATGACCGCGGTCGCATGCCGGGCGCTCGGGTACCTGGCGAACAGGGGGTGGATACGGACCTGACCGCGGCGGCGGATTTCAGGCGGATCGATGATGCCCCTCTGTGCGAGGCCAGTCAGTGCGCGGCTGATGTTCGGCTGCTGGACTCCGAGCCGCTTCGCCAAGCTCTTCTGGGTGACCTCGACCAGGCCGCCGTACTGCTGCCTGCTGAACAGGATGTCCAAGACGTCACGTTCAGTAGAGGTGAGCTTGGCGTTCGGCAGGTACTCGTACACCAGGGAGTTCATCCAGAACTCCTCCTGGGGAATCTGGGGAATCTCCTCAGCGGGTGAGCTCATCAGGCCGCCTTCTTCCCGGGAATCTTGATGGCCTTGGCTGCCATCGT
Organism: Kitasatospora sp. NPDC059088; assembly: GCF_042738155.1. Lineage (NCBI taxonomy): Bacteria > Bacillati > Actinomycetota > Actinomycetes > Kitasatosporales > Streptomycetaceae > Kitasatospora > Kitasatospora sp. NPDC059088. The sequence goes on from NZ_JBHYGR010000047.1 coordinate 63,571, forward strand.
TTTCTTACCAATCTTCTCGATCACCCTGTTGCAGTGGTCAGAACCCCACCCGAAGGCCCAGGTTGGATTCACTTGGTAGGTCCCGCGTGAAACCTTCCAGACAAAGTTCTTACTATCGAGCTTAACAATAGCTCGTGAAACGGTCGTCTGGTTGCAATGCAATTCCGCGGCAAGCTGCGCTTGCGTTCCCCTCCAGAGGCCGTCCTTGTCGACATCGGCGGTCATGTTGTCGAGGACAGCGCGCTCTCTCTTAGAGAAATCGAAGAGGTGGATGTTCTTCAACAGCATCTTGTCGATGCCGGCCCAGCTGCCTCCATGGGTCTGGGCAGAGGCATGCTTGGCGCGCTTCGTGTCCGCGATCAGCGTGAAGCCGATCCCAGGGTTGGCTTCATGCAGCCGCTGGAGACTGTCACCAAGGATGTTCTCCAGCCCGTTGGTGACCTTCTGAGCTGCTGTCTTGCGGCGCCGGCCAGGCGTGGTGTCCGTCACCGGCCGTCCTCTCTGTGGTCCTTCGGAACGCCTGAGAACATATCAGACCGCATATGAAAGAGCCTGCAAGTAGCCGCTCCCACACGCCGTGTCGAAGCCACCGGAGAGACACCGAGCCCGCCGGAGTCTGCGGTCGAGGCCGACCCGAGCCAGACGCACAGCCTGTGGATGTAGGCGGGTAAAAGATGCATGCATCTGGCCTCGAAATCGGGCTGTTGTAGGCGCTCAAGAGTGCATGCAATTTTTGCGTTTCCGCAGGTCAGCAACGTGCTGCCATCTTCTAAAGAAGAGCGACCATCCCCCAGAGGCGGTCCTCGCGCGCGCGAGGAACCATCTCCTGGCCCCGCGGGGACGGCTTCCCTGATGGGCCGTCAGGCCCTTGCGGTTCCGCGGCCGCCGGCGGAGGGCTGTGCCCCAGCGAGGTATTCGTCCTGGTGCTGCCCTGTGTCTGGCCGGTGTGCGGCCCGGCTGTTGCCCTGCCGGGCCGTTGCGCCCCGGGAGGGCCTGTCGGCCTGTTGGGCTGCCCGTGTGCCGTGTGGGGTGTGCGGGCCCGTCCAGGCCCGGGGGAGGGTGCTGGAGGGCCCGTCAGGGCCCGTGCCGTGCCGGGGTGGTGTCGTGGTGCTCGCGGGGCCCCGCCGGGGCCCTGGGAACGGGCTCCGGGTTTCGGTCGGGAATGGGCTGTCATTTCCCCGTCAGGGGAAGGGGGAAGGGCCCTTCCAAGAATGCGCGGCACAAAGTTCACCGGCCTCCCGGTCCGGGCCGTCGGCCCGGACCGGGAGAGCAGCCCAACCAAGAAACCACGGCACAAAGTTCACCACACCCCCGAATACGCCGGAGGCGTATTCCCCCAACCCCCACCCACCCCACCGGCCGTCAGGCC
>NZ_JBHYGR010000048.1:0-21107 GCF_042738155.1 Kitasatospora sp. NPDC059088
GGGGCGGTGGGGGGGGGGGCGGGCCGGCTCCCCCCCCCCGGGCGCCCCCGCCCCCCCCCCCCCCCCCCCCCCCCCCGCCGTTGTCGGCTTCTCACCGGTCGGACCGGTCGGACCGGACTACTACCCGGCCGCTGCGCCACCGCCTTGCAGGCCGCCGCCACCACCGGCACCGCCGCCACCGGCGCCGCCGGTGCTGCTCGGGGTCGGCTTGCCGCCGGTGCCGCCGTTGCCGGCACCACCGTTGCCGGCACCACCGTTGCCACCGGCCGGCGGCGTCGACGGGCAACCGAGGATCAGGTTGCAGGGGGTGTCCGTCGGCTTCGGCTTGTGGGTCTGGGTCGGCGGCGCGGTCGGCGGGCAGTCGACGGTCGGCACGCAGCCGCTGCCCTGGGTAGGCTGCGGGGGCTGCGGCTGGTTGGGCTGCTGGGTCGGCTGCTGGGTCTCCACCGTGGTCGGCGGGGTGGTGGTCGGGGTCTGGGAGGGCGTCATGGTGGCCGTGGACGGCGCGCCGGAGGAGTCCACCTCGGTGCCGACCGGCTGCGGGGTCGGGAAGTCCACCTTCTTCTCGTTGGCCAGGGCGGCCTTCATGTACCGGGTGAAGATGTCGGTGGGGATGTCACCACCGTGGATGGACTCCTTGCCGCCGGTGCCGTTGAGGGACTCCCGGTCGTGCTTGTTCGGGTCCTCGCGCCACATCGCGACGCTGGTCACCAGCTGCGGGGTGTAGCCGACCCACCAGGCCGACTTGTTCTGGTCGGTGGTACCGGTCTTGCCGGCCACCGGGCGGCCCAGGGTGTTGGTCTTGGTACCGGTACCGTTCTTGGCCACGTTCACCAGCACGTCGGTGACGTTGTCCGCGACGGCCGGCTCCAGCGCGACCTTGGCGTCCTTCTTGCCGAAGCCCGGGCGCTCCTTGCCGTCCACCTCGACCTTGGTGACCGAGTAGGGCTCGGCCTCCTTGCCGCTGGCGGCCAGGGTGCCGTAGCCGGTGGCCATCCGGATCGGGCTGATGGTCGAGGTGCCGAGCGGGAAGGTCGCGGTCTTCGGGTCGGCCAGGCTCTCCCGCTTGATGCCCATCTGCACGGCCATGTCGGCCACGGCGGGGCCGCCGACGTCCTGGTTGAGCTGGACGAAGGGCACGTTGTACGAGAACTGCATGGCCTGCCGCAGCGAGACGTAGCCGCGCTTGCCGGCGTCCTCGTTCTTCTGCCGGTAGGGCTTGCCGTCGTCGCCGATCACCAGCGAGCCGTCGGGCTTGCGGATCTCGGACATGTCGTCGGCCAGGTAGCGGCTGTCCGCGTTGATCCGCTTCGGCTTGCCGTCGGTGTCCTTCGCGGTCTGCACACCGGTCTGCATCGCGGTGGCCAGGACGAAGGGCTTGAAGGTCGAGCCGACCTGGACACCGCCGGCGTTGGCGTTGTTGTCGAAGTGGCCGTTCTCCACGCCGTCGCCGCCGTAGATGGCGACCATCGCGCCGTCCCCGGGCTTGATGCTGGCGGCGCCGAACTGGACGAAGGTGTCGTTGTTGGGCCGCTTCTGCGGGTCGAGGTTCTCGCCCTTGACGTCGTCGACGGCCTTCTTGAGGGCGTCGACCTTGTCCTTCTCGAAGGTGGTGTAGATCTTCAGGCCACCCTTGTCGAGCATCTGCTGGGTGATCGACTTGTCGGTGGTCGTCACGTACTGGTTGGCGGTGTCGACCAGGTAGCTGATCTCACCGTTCATGTTGGAGCTGGCCTTCAACGCGATCGGCTCGGGGAAGGTGGTGCATTTCGCCCGCTCCTCCGGAGTGGCGTTGTGGGTGGTCACCATCCGGTCCAGGATCCACTTCCAGCGCTCCACCGCGCGGTCGTGGTTGGCCGGCTTGGAGGGGTCGTAGTAGTTGGCACCCTTCAACAGCCCGGCCAGCATGGCACTCTGGCAGAGGTTCAGGTCCTTGGCGTTGACCCCGTAGTACGCCTGCGCCGCGGCCTGGGCGCCGTTGGCGTTGCGGCCGAACCAGCTGGTGTTGAGGTACCCCTTGAGGATGTCCTCCTTGCTGGTCTGCTGGTTGAGCTTGAGCGTGATGAAGAACTCCCTCAGCTTGCGGCTGATGGTCTGTTCCTGGCTCAGGTAGGCGTTCTTGACGTACTGCTGGGTGATCGTCGAGGCGCCCTGGGTCTCGCCGCCCTTCGCCATGTTGTAGACGGCGCGCAGCATGCCCTTGGGGTCGATGCCGCTGTCGGTGCGGAAGGTCTCGTTCTCCGCCGAGATGACGGCGTTCTGCAGGGTGGGGTTGATGTCGTTGAGCTCGACGATCTGACGGTTGGTCTCGCCCTTGCGGGTCATCTCCGAACCGTCGGCCCAGTAGTAGATGGTGTTCTGGTCCTTCACCAGGTCCTTGAGCTGGGGCACCGTCGTGGTCTGGTACAGGTAGAACACGACGCCCACGCAGGCGGCGAAGCACACCAGGAAGACGCTGGAGACCAGCTTCCAGGACGGCAGCCAGCGCCGGAAGCCGGTCTTGCCGAACCGCGGGTAGTCGATGAAGCGCTTCTTGCCGGGGCCGGCCGCAGCGGCGGCGGAGGCGGCGGCGGCACCGCGCCGGCCACCGCCCTTCCCCTTCTTCTGGGAGGCCTTGCGCATCTCGGCGCGGCCCATCCGGGGTTGCTGGGCAGTCTCCCGGACACCGGGCGGACGTCGACGGCCGACGCCTTCCGAGCCCAGTTCGTCGGGGCCGGGGCCGCCCCGACGGCCGCCGCCTCCCGGCGGCTGCTGCCCGTCACCGCCCGAATTGGGCGTCCTTCGCCGTCGCTCGCTCATGTTTCCAGCCGCTCCTCGCCAGGCCCGGTCGGCCTGAAGGCAGGGTTCCTGTCCGATGCCCGGACCGCCCTAACCCCGGAGGTTGGTCCTCGTGCACACGCGACAGCGTACGCAGCGGGAAAACCTTCCTAATCGGGCATCAGGTGCCAATGCCCGCAAAACGGCAGCAGATCATTACACGGCCGTTGCCAACCCCACCCGCGCGTCGGCTTGTGATCACATTCACGCGTGCCCCCCTTGCTCGTTCCGGGGGTCGGGTTTACTGTTCTCGATATATCGAGCCGATACATCGAAGCGGTATACCGCCGAGGGAACGGCCGGAGCGAGGGTCGAGAGGGAGGAGGACGACGGCAGTGGGCAGGCGCTCAGGAGTGCTGGAGTTCGCCGTTCTCGGGCTGCTCCACGACGCCCCGATGCACGGCTACGAACTGCGCAAACGGCTCAACATCCTGCTCGGGGCACTGCGGGCGCTCTCCTACGGAACGCTCTACCCGTGCTTGAAGAGCCTGGTCGCCCAGGGCTTCCTGGTCGAGGACAACCCGGACGTCGAGTACGTCCCGGCCACCGCGCTCAACGGCAAGCGGTCGAAGATCGTCTACCGGCTCTCCCCCGAGGGCAAGCAGCGCTTCGAGGAGCTGCTCGCCGACTCCGGCCCGGAGGCCTGGGAGGACGAGCGCTTCGGCGTCCACTTCGCCTTCTTCGGTCAGACCGACCGGGCCGTCCGGATGCGCGTCCTGGAGGGCCGCCGCAGCCGGCTGGAGGAGCGCCTGGAGCGGATGCGCAACTCGCTGGCCCGCGCCCGCGAACGGTTCGACGACTACACCGTCGAACTCCAGCGGCACGGCCTGGAGTCGGTGGAGCGCGAGGTCCGGTGGCTCAACGAGCTGATCGAGACCGAGCGGGCCAACCGCACCGGCCGGACCGGGCCCGCCACCGGCACCCCCACCGGGACCGCCGGAACCACCGCCGTACCCCACACGACTTCGGACGGCCGTGGCCAGGAGACCGGGTCCTCCGACCCGTCCGGGCCACCGTACGACCGCCCGGGGCGCTCCGCCCAGGAGCGCTGACGCCGCGTCAGCCCTGTGCCGCGCGGCAGGAGTGGGCGCCTCGCGCCCGTACAAGCAGTCATTCGAAGAAGCAGGACGAGTGCCGTCTGTTCCGACGGCCCTCATGAGATCAGAGGGAGCAACCGGAATGGGTTCGGTTCGCGTAGCCATCGTGGGCGTGGGCAACTGCGCCGCGTCGCTGGTGCAGGGTGTCGAGTACTACAAGGACGCCGACCCGGCCGGCAGGGTCCCCGGGCTGATGCACGTCCAGTTCGGTGACTACCACGTCCGTGACGTGGAGTTCGTCGCCGCCTTCGACGTCGACGCCAAGAAGGTCGGCTTCGACCTGGCCGACGCCATCGGCAGCAGCGAGAACAACACCATCAAGATCTGCGACGTCCCGCCGACCGGCGTGACCGTCCAGCGCGGCCACACCCTCGACGGTCTGGGCAAGTACTACCTGGAGACCATCGAGGAGTCGGACGAGGCCCCGGTCGACGTCGTCCAGATCCTCAAGGACCAGCAGGTCGACGTCCTGGTCTGCTACCTGCCCGTCGGCTCCGAGAAGGCCGCCAAGTTCTACGCCCAGTGCGCCATCGACGCCAAGGTCGCCTTCGTGAACGCCCTGCCGGTGTTCATCGCGGGCACCAAGGAGTGGGCGGACAAGTTCACCGAGGCCGGCGTGCCGATCGTCGGTGACGACATCAAGTCCCAGGTCGGCGCGACCATCACGCACCGCGTGATGGCCAAGCTGTTCGAGGACCGCGGTGTCATCCTCGAGCGCACCATGCAGCTGAACGTCGGCGGCAACATGGACTTCAAGAACATGCTCGAGCGCGAGCGCCTGGAGTCCAAGAAGATCTCCAAGACCCAGGCCGTCACCTCGCAGATCCGCGACCGCGAGCTGGGCGCCAAGAACGTCCACATCGGTCCCTCGGACTACGTGGCCTGGCTGGACGACCGCAAGTGGGCCTACGTCCGCCTGGAGGGTCGCGCGTTCGGCGACGTCCCGCTGAACCTGGAGTACAAGCTCGAGGTCTGGGACTCCCCGAACTCGGCCGGTGTCATCATCGACGCCGTCCGCGCCGCGAAGATCGCCAAGGACCGCGGCATCGGCGGCCCGATCCTGTCGGCGTCCTCGTACTTCATGAAGTCCCCGCCGGTCCAGTACTTCGACGACGAGGCCAAGGAGAACGTCGAGAAGTTCATCCGCGGCGAGGTCGAGCGCTGAGCTCGGCCCGGTTCGCGACCGTAGGACACCGGGCGCCGAGCTGACCGCTCGTAACGCGCCAGAAGGGCTCACGATCATCCGGTCGTGAGCCCTTCACGTGCGCGCAGCGAATGTTTCACGTGAAACGGTGCCCGGTTCCGTGGCACCCTGGGCGGGTGGCGATCACCGAGAACGGCAGCACCCACCAGTCCGCGCACCGCGCCACGCTCCTCGGTCTGCTCCGCGGCCGGGACTTCCGCCGGCTGCTCACCGCCCGGGTGCTCTCCCAGCTCTCGGACGGCGTCTTCCAGGTCTCGCTCGCCGCCTACGTGGTCTTCTCCCCCGAGAAGCAGTCCTCCCCCGCCGACATCGCCTCGGTGCTGGCCGTGATGCTGCTGCCGTTCTCGGTGATCGGCCCGTTCGCCGGGGTGCTGCTGGACCGCTGGCGCCGGCGCCAGGTGCTCTACTTCGGCAACCTGGCCCGCTTCGGGCTGGGCCTGGGCACCGGCGCGCTGCTCCTGGCCGAGGCACCGACCTGGCTGTTCTTCGCCTCGGCCCTGCTGGTCACCGCGCTCAACCGGTTCATCCTGGCCGGACTCTCGGCCGCGCTGCCCCGGGTGGTCGAGCAGGACCGGCTGGTCACCGCCAACGCCCTCTCCCCCACCCTCGGGACCGTCGCCGCCGCCCTGGGCGGGGGCGTCGGCTTCCTGCTGCACCAGCTGATGGCCCCCGGGCCGAAGGCGGACGCCGCACTGGTCACCGTCGCCTCGCTGCTCTACCTCTCGGCCGCGCTGGCCGCCCGCCGGATGGACCGCGACCTGCTCGGCCCGGACCAGCACGGCGAGCGCCCCGCGCTCGGCCAGGCACTCGTGGGGGCCGCCGTCGGGCTCGGCTCCGCCGTCCGCCACCTGGTGCGGGACTGCCGCCCGGCCGTGCACGCGCTGGCCGCCGTCACGGCGGCCCGGTTCTGCTACGGCGTGCTGATCGTGGTCGTGGTGATGCTCGCCCGCTACACCTTCAACGCCCCGACCGACAGCGCGGCCGGGCTGGCCACCCTCGGCCAGGCGGTCGGGCTGTCGGCCGCAGGGTTCTTCGTCGCCGCGGTGGTCAGCCCCTGGTGCACCCGCCGGCTCGGCCTGGCCGGCTGGATGACGGTCTGCCTGCTCGCCCCGGTGGTCTTCGTCCCCGCGCTGGGCCTGTTCTTCGCCCCGGTGCCCACCCTGGCCGCCGCGCTGCTGCTCGGGGTGGTCACCCAGGGCACCAAGATCTGCGCCGACACCGTGGTGCAGGAGTCGGTCGAGGACGAGTTCCGCGGCCGGGTGTTCGCCGTCTACGACGTGCTGTTCAACGTCGCCTTCGTGGCCGCCGCCCTGGTGACGGCCCTGGTGCTGCCGCTGTCCGGCCGCTCGGTCACGGTGGTGGCCGGGGTGGCCGTGGTGTACGGGCTGACCGCGGTGTTCTACCTGCGGGCCGCCCGGCGGTCCGGCCCCCTGCCCGGCGAGGCCCACTGACACCGCGCGGTACCGGAATCGCAACCGGTTCGTCCCGGACTCCGGTTGCGGCCACCGGACCGATTGCGTCCGACCCGGTCGCTAAGGTACGTAAACCTGTCGGAAGGACAGCACTCTGTCTCGGGGGACGAACTGATGAGCACACCGACCGGACCGTACGGGCCGCCGCCACCCGCGGCACCGGGCTTCGGTCCGCCCCCACCCGGCTACGCCCAGGCGCCGTACGGCGGGCCACCCGCCCAGCAGCCGTACGCCCCGGGCCCGTACGGCGGCCCGCCGCCGAGCCCCCAACCCCCGTACGGCCAACCCCCGTACGGCCAGCCGCCGTACCCCCAGCCGCCCCACGGGCAGGCGCCGTACGGGCCGCAGCCGCCCGCCGGGCCGTACGGCTACCCGCAGCCCGGTGCGGCCGCCGCGGCGCCGCCCGCCAAGCGCGGTGCCCGCGCCAAGCTGCGGATCGCCGGGGCGGTCGGCGGCTGCGTGGTGCTCGCGGGCGCGTACTTCTTCAGCAGCCCGAACGTCAGCAGCGCCAAGCCCGGGGACTGCGTCCGGGTGAGCGGCTCCCGTGACGTCGGGATCGTCAAGTGCACTGATTCCCAGGCGAATTACAAGGTGCTGTCGAAGTTCACCGGCACCACCGACGTGACCCGCTGCCGGCAGACCCCGCAGACCACCAGCGCCGTCTCGGGCAAGAGCGGCCGCCGCTGGAACAAGACGCGGTACGTGCTCTGCCTCGGCCCCCTGACCCCCACCACCGGCTACCCGCCGGTGAAGAAGTCCTGACCCTTCCACCACGTCCTTGTTCCGGGGGGATCCCTTGTCCGCTCCGCCTCCGCCCCAGATGCCCTACGGCCCGCCACCCGGTGACGGCAACCCGTACGCCGGCGGCCCGTACGGCGCCCCGCCACCGCCGCCCCCGCCGGGGTACGGCTACCCGAGCGCCCCGCCCCCGCCGGAGCAGCCGTACGGCGCCCAGCCGCCCGGCTACGGCTACGGCTACCCGCCGCCGGCCCCGATGGACGGGGAGCACTGCCGCTTCTGCGGCGGCTTCCCGGCCGTGCGCGCCACCGTCCGCGGCCACCAGGGCCTGCTGATCGCGTTCCGGATGCTGCGGATGCACGGCCCGTTCTGCCGCACCTGCGGCACGGCCACCGTGCGCGACATGTCCGCCAGGACGCTGGTCCAGGGCTGGTGGAGCTGGATCTCGCCGATCCTGACCGTGATCACGCTGCTGATGAACCTCGGCGCCCACAACCGGATCAAGCGGCTGCCGCCGCCCATGCCGGGCACCCACGGCCCGCAGCTGGACCCGGGCGCCCCGCTGGGCAGCCGTCCGCACGTCGCCATGCTGCTGGTGCCGGTCTCCCTGCTGGTCACCGGGGTCCTGCTGGCCACCGGCGTGATCGGGCCGAAGCAGGACTCCGGCCCCGTCGCGGGGCCGACGACGACCAGCACGGTCACCTTCTCGCCGTCGCCGCGTCCCACCTTCAGCTACACCCCGCCGCCGCCGCTCCCGGTGCCCAGCTTCTCCCTGCCGAGCATCACCCTGCCGCCGCCCGCGACCCCGGCGGCCAAGGACGACGTCGACAGCGCGGGCATCGGCGACTGCCTGCGCAACGAGAACTCCAGCAACGCGACCGCGGACGACCACCCGAAGATCACCGTGCTGCCCTGCACCGACCCCAAGGCCCAGTACAAGGTGGTCTACAAGTACTTCGCCACCTCGGACGAGAAGGCCTGCGAGAAGCAGCCGAAGTCGGACAGCACCTACACCCGCACCTACACCAAGCTCCCCGCGCTGAACTACGTGCTCTGCCTCAAGCACATCAACGGCTGACCGGACGCGAACGCGGCGGTCACCGTCCCCTCCGGGACGGTGACCGCCGCGCGGTGCGTCCGGGGCGTCGCCCGGGTCAGCCCTGCTGCTGCTCGGCCCACCAGGCCCGCAGCGCCGCGACCGCCTCGTCGGGCTCCATCGGGCCGTGCTCCAGCCGCAGTTCGAGCATGTGCTTGTACGCCTTGCCGACCAGCGGGCCGGGCCGCAGCCCGAGCAGCTCCATGATCTGGTTGCCGTCCAGGGCGGGGCGGACGGCGTCCAGCTCCTCCCGGGCCTGCAGTTCGGAGATCCGCTCCTCCAGGCCGTCGTAGGTGCGCGAGAGCGCGGCCGCCTTCTTCTTGTTGCGGGTGGTGCAGTCGGAGCGGGTCAGCTTGTGCAGGCGCTCCAGCAGCGGCCCGGCGTCGGTGACGTAGCGGCGCACCGCGGAGTCGGTCCACTCGCCGCCGCCGTAGCCGTGGAAGCGCAGGTGCAGCTCGACCAGGCGCGAGACGTCCTCGGTCAGCTCCTTGGAGTACTTGAGCTCCCGCATCCGCTTGCGGGTCATCTTGGCGCCGACCACCTCGTGGTGGTGGAAGGAGACCCGGCCGTCCGACTCGAAGCGGCGGGTGCGCGGCTTGCCGATGTCGTGCAGCAGCGCGGCCAGCCGCAGGCTGAGGTCCGGGCCGTCCTGCTCCAGGTCGATGGCCTGCTCCAGGACGGTCAGCGAGTGCTCGTAGACGTCCTTGTGCCGGTGGTGCTCGTCGCTCTCCAGCTGCAGCGCGGGCAGCTCCGGCAGCACGTGCCCGGCCAGGCCGGTGTCGACCAGCAGCCGCAGGCCCTTCACCGGGTGCGCGGCGAGCAGCAGCTTGTTCAGCTCGGCCTGCACCCGCTCCGCCGAGACGATGGTGATCCGCTCGGCCATCGCGGTCATCGCGGCGACCACCTCGGGCGCCGGGTCGAAGTCCAGCTGGGCCGCGAAGCGGGCGGCCCGCATCATCCGCAGCGGATCGTCGGAGAAGGACTCCTCGGGGGTGGCGGGGGTGCGCAGCACCCGGGCCTCCAGGTCCTCCAGGCCGTGGTGCGGGTCGACGAAGCCGCGGCCGGGCAGGTCGACGGCCATCGCGTTGACCGTGAAGTCGCGGCGGACCAGGTCCTGCTCGATGGTGTCGCCGTAGGTCACCTCGGGCTTGCGCGAGGTGCGGTCGTACGCCTCGGAACGGTAGGTGGTGATCTCGATCAGGAAGGACCCCTCGGGGGTGTCCTTGCGGGCGCCGACGGTGCCGAAGGCGATCCCGACGTCCCAGACCGCGTCCGCCCAGCCCTTGACCAGCTTGAGCACCTGCTGCGGCCGGGCGTCGGTGGTGAAGTCCAGGTCGTTGCCGAGCCGGCCGAGCAGCGCGTCCCGCACCGATCCGCCGACCAGGGCCAGCCGGTGCCCGGCCGCGTGGAAGCGGCGGGCGATCTCGTCGGCGACCGGCGACACCCGCAGCAGCTCTTGCAGCCCCATCGTCTGGGCCTCGCTCAGGCCTGGGACGACCTGGACGGCGGTGCTGGAACGGTCGGTGCGCGCGGTGGGCTCATTGGCAGTGGACACGGCTCACAAGGGTACGTGCCCCGGAAGGTCAACCGCCCGCGCGTTTTGGGCGTCTCACCCCAGAGCCCGCAACACTGCACGCCAGGCTGGATCGTTACCATGCCGGTGGACGGAGCGCGGACACCGGAACCGGGGATGCGGTGTCGCGTGCCGCCGTGCCGACGGATCCCTCCGCGGCAGCAGGGTGGCGTACGTCGTCGAGCGAAGAACGTCGAGCGAGGAACGTCGAGCGGGGAACGTCGGGCGACCGCGCCGGACGGACAGCATCAGCAGCGAGCGAGCGAACAGAACGGCGAGGGCGAAACGAGTGAGTGAGCCGGCACGGCACTCGGGCCTGGGGGCACACCGACGACCTGGGCGGGCCGCGGGCCCGACCGAACCCCGCACCAGGGAACGGCGCACCGGCGGCCGCGCGCGCCGCTTCGCCGCCGCCTGCGGTGCGCTCCTGGCACTGGTCGCGGCCGCCCCCGCCGCGGCCCTGCCGACCGGCGGCAACGTCCGCCCGACCGTCGACTCGACGGCCACCGCGGAGTACCCGGTGGTGCTGACCATCGAGACGGTCACCCCGCAGCTGGCCGTCCAGAACGGCACCGTGTCCATCACCGGTCACGTCACCAACTCCGGCAAGTCCGCCCTCAAGGGCGCCCACGCCGCGGTCCGGAAGCCGGTCTCCAGCAAGCCCCTGCAGCGGCGCAGCGAGCTCCAGGGCGTGGCCGCGCGGACCGGCCCGCGGGGCGACGACGGGACGGAGCTGGACAGCCCGCAGTACGCCCTGCCGGAGCTCAACCCGGGCCAGAGCCTGCCGTACACCCTGAGCGTCGCGGTGAGCGACCTCGGCTTCTCCGAGAGCGGCGTCTACGAGCTCGCGGTGGACGCCTGGGGCTCGACCGCCGACAACCCGCGCGACCGGGCCCTGGGCATCGCCCGGACCTTCCTGCCCTACTCCCAGGGCAGCAGCGAGGCCCAGCCGACCAAGGTCGCCACGCTCTGGCCGCTGGTGCACGCACCGGTGCTGGCCGCGCAGACCTACGCCGAGGGCGACCAGAACCTCTCCGTGCTGCGCGACGACAGCCTGGCCGCCGACTTCGCGCCGGGCGGCCGGCTGTACGAGCTGGTCGACACCGGCGCCAAGCTGAACGGGCTGACCTGGGTGGTCGACCCGGACCTGCTGGACGCCGCGTTCGCGATGACCAGGCCGTACCGGGTGCAGAAGCCGGGCACCGAGGGCTCGGGCAAGTCCGCCAAGGACGAGAACACCGTCGGCCGACCCGCCTCGGCCGCCGCCGACGCCTGGCTGAACAAGCTGCGGGCGGCCGTCGCCAAGTCGGGCAGCCAGGTCGTCTCGCTGCCGTACGCCGACCCGGACCTCGCCTCGATCGCGCACAACGGCGCCGACCTCAGCGGCATGGGCACCGCCCTGAGCAAGGCCGCCACCGCCGGCCGGCTGACCGTCGAGGGCCGGCTCGCGGTGGACACCCGCTCCGACGTGGCCTGGCCGTACCAGGGCTACCTCGACCAGCAGATCGCCGGCATCGCCCGGCAGGCGGGCAGCAACCTGGTCCTGGTCAACGGCGCGAGCATGCCCGACCCGGACTCGGTCAACTACACCCCGACCGCGGTGCGCCCGATCGGCAACGGGCAGAACGCGGTGGTCGCCGACGACACGGTCTCCGGGCCCTTCCAGAAGGACCTGAGCACCCCGAAGGACCAGACCGACGCGACCCAGCGCTTCCTCGCCGAGACCTACGCGATCACCCACGAGCAGCCGCAGAACCAGCGCGGCCTGCTGGTGATGCCGCCGCGCGAGCTGACCGTCAACACCGCCAAGGCACTGGCGACCGCCCTGCAGACGGCCGGGGACAAGTGGCTGGCCCCGGTGAAGCTGGACGTGCTGGCCCAGGCCGCGCCGGACCCGAAGGCCAACACCGGCGTCCCCTCGCCGGCCGACTACCCGACCCAGGCCCGCGCCTCCGAGCTGCCGGCCTCCGCCCTGAGCGGCACCGACGAGATCCAGCAGAAGCTGGACACCCTGATGCGGGTGCTCACCCTGCCGCAGCGGGTGCGCGGCCCGTTCAGCGCCGCGATGGTCCGCTCGCTGTCCACCGAGTGGCGCGCCCAGGCGCCGGCCGGCGACGCCTACCGCACCGGCGTCACCAACTACCTGAACGAGCTCACCACCGCCGTCCAGGTCCCGAAGAAGAACGTCGTCACCCTGGCCGGGAACACCGGCCAGCTCCAGGTCAGCGTGCGCAACGACCTCACCCAGACGGTCACCAACCTGCAGCTGCGGCTCACCTCGATCCAGCCGAACAGGCTGCGGGTCGGCCTGCCGGAGCAGCTCGTCCTCCCCGCCTCGCAGAGCGTCACCCTGCGCTTCAACGCCGAGGCCCGCAGCAACGGCCCGGTCACCATGGTCGCCCAGCTGTGGACCACCGGTCCCGACTCCCGGCCCTACGGCCAGGCCCAGACCTTCACCGTCGAGGTCACCTCGGTGACCAACGGGGTGCTGTACGTCTTCGCCGGCGCCGCCGTGCTGCTGGTGCTCGCCGCGCTGCGCTTCATGCGCCAGCGCAAGCGGCGCGGCGGGCAGCCGCACGAGGACGGCGACCAGCCGGTCGGGGACGACCCGGCGGACGGCGACCCGGCGGGCACCGCCGAAGCTGAGCCCGCCGAGCCGACCGACCCGGACGGCGCCGCGGACGGGGGGCCCGCACAGACACCGCGCGCCAGCAGCCCGGATGGCCGGGATCGGACCGCCAGTGATGAGAAGGTTGGTCCTTGACACCGCCGACCCCCCGCAACCCCGGGCCGGTCTCCCCCCACAACAGCGAAGAGGTGACATGACCGGGCGCAGCGAGGAGCGGCCGCCGGGCCGCGGTGAGAGCCGGCCGGGCGCCGAGTCGCCGTCCGGCGACTGGTACGTGGCCGACACCTACGCCCAGGACCCGTACGCCGCGCAGGCGTACGGGACGGCGCAGGACGGTCAGGACCCGTACGGCCTCCAGGCCGGACGGCCCGCCGCGGCGCCGCCGCCGGTCACCGCGTACGACGTGCCGCCGCAACTGCCGCCGCAGGGCGGCGGCTACCCGACGCCGGTGCCGACGACACCGTTCTCGCCCCCCGTCCCCCCCGTGCAGCCCGGCTGGGACACCCCGATGCAGGCCGACTGGCCGCAGCAGGCCGCCCCGGCGGCACCGGTCTCCACCCCGGCCCCCGGAGCGTGGAGCCAGCCGCAGCCGCAGTGGGAGCCGGGCCCGGCGCACTCCGCCTGGGACACCGAGACCACCGAGTACGTCGGGGTGGACGCGCTCTTCGGCAGCGGCCGGGCCGAGGCCGCGGCCCAGCCGCCGGTCCCCCAGCCCGCCCCGGCCCCGCAGGCCGCCCCCGTGCCCCCGGCCTCGGCGGTGCCGCCGGGCGCGCCCGCGCCGTACCCGCCGATGGGCGGCTACCCGGGGCAGCCGGGGCAGCCGCAGCACGGCGGCCACGACGGGCAGCGGCCGTTCGTGCCGCCGATCGAGTTCGACCCGCCGCTCTCCGAGGAGGAGGCCACCATGCAGGTGGCCGCCGTGGCGGTGCCCCCGGCGGTCGAGCCGCTGGCGGACCTCGCCGAGGAGCAGGCCGCCCGGCCCGCGGCCGAGCCCGCCCCGGCCTCCGACGGCGGTGGCGGCAAGGTCGCCGGCCTGCTGAGCTCCAGCGCGATCATGGCGGCCGGCACCCTGGTCTCCCGCGGCACCGGCTTCCTGCGGACGATGGTGATCGCCGGCGCGATCGGCATCGCGGTCATGGGTGACTCGTACAACGCGGCGAACACCCTGCCGACCCTGCTGTACATCCTGATCGGCGGCGGCGCGCTGAACGCGGTCTTCGTGCCGCAGCTGGTGCGCAGCATGAAGAACGACGAGGACGGCGGGACGGCCTACGCCAACCGGCTGCTCACCCTGGTGATGGTCGGACTCGGCGGCGTGGTCTTCCTGGCCGTGCTCGGGGCGCCCCTGCTGGTCCAGCTGATCGCCCATCCGATGATGACCAACCCGGCCCGTGCCGAGACCACGGTCGCCCTGGCCCGCTACTGCCTGCCGACCATCTTCTTCATGGGCGTCCACGTGGTGATGGGCCAGATCCTCAACGCCCGGGGCCGGTTCGGCGCGATGATGTGGACCCCGGTCCTCAACAACATCGTGGTGATCTTCACCTTCGGCGCCTACATCTGGGTCTACGGCGGCTTCAACGGCACCCAGATCACCCCGGAGAACATCACCCCGGAGGGCGTCCGACTGCTCGGCCTGGGCACCCTGCTCGGCCTGGTGGTCCAGTCGCTGGCGATGATCCCGTACCTGCGGGCGGCCGACTTCCGCTTCCGGCCGCGGTTCGACTGGCGCGGCCACGGCCTGGGCAAGGCCGCCCGGCTGGCCAAGTGGACCTTCTTCTTCGTGCTCGCCAACCAGGCCGGCTACCTGGTCATCACCCAGCTGGCGACCGCCGCCGGCAGCGCCGCCGAACAGGGCGGGCACGGCGGTGTCGGCCTCTCGGCCTTCTCCAACGCCCTGCTGATCTGGCAGCTCCCGCAGGCCGTCATCACCGTCTCGATCATGAGCGCGGTGCTCCCCCGGCTCTCCCGCGCGGCCGCCGACGAGGACGCCGGCGCCGTCCGGGACGACCTGTCGTACGGGCTGCGCACCACGGCGGTGGCGGTCGTCCCGGCGGCCTTCCTGTTCCTGGCACTCGGCCCGGCGATCGGCCGCTCGATCTACGCGGTCGGCGGCGGCGGGACGGCCCTGGACAACGCGACCAACGTCGGTCTGATGCTCTCGGCCTTCGCCCTCGGGCTGATCCCGTACTCCGCCCAGTACGTGATGCTGCGCGGCTTCTACGCCTACGAGGACACCCGGACGCCGTTCTCCAACACCGTCTGGGTGGCGGTCTGCCAGGCCGGCTTCTCGCTGGTCTGCTGGGTCGCGCTGCCCGCGCAGTGGACGGTGACCGGCATGGCCCTCGGCTACGGCCTCGCCTACGCCGTCGGAGTGATGGTCGCGGTGCCCAAGCTCAAGAAGAAGATCGGCGGGCTGGACACCAAGCGGATCGGCAAGACCTACAGCCGGCTGGCCACCGCCTGCGTCCCGGCCGCGGTGGTCGGCCTCGGCGTCAGCCTGGCGGTCCAGCAGGTGCTCGGCGGCTGGCCGGGCAGCGTGCTGTCGGTCCTGCTGGGCGGCGGCCTCCAGCTGCTGGTGTTCGTGTTCATCGCGAAGCGCCTGCGGATCGAGGAGATGAACGCCATGCTGGGCATGGTCCGCGGCCGACTGGGCCGCTGAGTCCGAGCACAACCGGCCGGACGAGCGGGCGCCCTGACCGGGCGTCGACCAGGGCTGACACCGCCCCCGCCCGTCCGGCCGCAGCACGGGCCGCTCTCCATGACCGGACACGCCCGGGCCGCCACGTGGCGGCCCGGTGTCGGATCTGCACCACATCTCTCCACCGGTATGCAACCGAGCGGACCCTTCAGCGGTCGTACCCGGTGGTGAAGAGTGGGCACAATTGTCCTGGAGCACAGGGCGGCCAATCCGCGGGCTCCAGCGACTCTCTCAGGCCGGGGCGACACAAGGGGAGGCAGGACCACGGTGGCTGATGGCACCAAGGCGGTCGTCGACACGTCAACAGCTGACGCGGCGGCGGACGAGGCCGCGCTGGCTGCGGCGATCGACGAGCTCGGGAGCGGGAACTCCGCCCCGGCGGGCTCCGCCGACGCCTCCTCCACGGACGCCCCCGGGAACTCCTCCGCGGACTCCGTGGAGACCCCTGACACGGCCGGCGCCGAGAGCAAGGACGACGGCGAGGACGACAGCAAGGACGGCGACGAGGACGGTCCGGCCCCTGAGGCGCCGGCGGCCGCGGTGAGCGAGGAGACCTCGGAGATCACCGCCCCGCTCTCCGTCCACGAGATCGCCGCCGAACTGGCGGCCGGCCCCCCGCGGAAGAAGCCCGCTCCCGCACCGCAGCCCGCCTCCGACAAGCGCCGTCCGACCGACCCCCAACCCACCCTCGACCCGCGCGACACCGCCACCCTCCCGCGGACCCTGCCCGCGCCGATGCGGCACAGCGGCGACAAGATCGGCCACCGGTACCTGCTGGAAGAGTGCATCTCCCAGACCGAGACCTTCAGCAGCTGGCGCGCCGTCGACGAGAAGCTGCGCCGGGCCGTCGGCGTCCACCTGATGGCCTCCGGCCACCAGCGCGCCCGCAAGGTGCTGGCCGCCGCCAAGTCCGCGGCCCTGCTCGGCGACCCGCGCTTCGTCCAGGTGCTGGACGCCGTGCAGGAGAACGAGCTGGTCTACATCGTGCGGGAGTGGCTGCCGCACGCCTCCGACCTCGCCAAGCTGCTCGCCGACGGCCCGATGGAGCCGCACGAGGCGTACCAGATGGTCCGCCAGGTCGCCGACGCCGTCGCCGCCGCGCACCGCCGCGGCAAGGCGCACCTGCGGCTCACCCCGCGCTGCGTGCTGCGCACCGACAGCGGCCAGTACCGGATCAACGGCATCGCGGTGGACGCCGCCCTGCGCGGGCTGCCCGCCGAGGACTCCACCGGGGCCGCCGCCGAGGACGCCCAGCGCACCGACACCCGGGCGATCGGCGCCCTGCTCTTCGCCGCGCTCACCCACCGCTGGCCGTACCCCGAGGACCGCTACGACCTCAAGGGACTGCCCAAGGACCTGCAGAACGCCGCGCCGGACCAGGTCCGCGCGGGCGTCCACAAGGGTCTGTCCGAGCTCGCGGCGCGCGCCCTGTTCGACCACCCGCCGCACCACGCCGAGCCGATCACCACCCCGGAGGAGCTGGTCCGGGCGATCGCCAAGCTGCCCCGGATCCGGCAGCCCGAGCCCGAGCTGCCGGCCTTCCCGACACCGCCCCGGCACCACGGCCACGCCCTCCCGACCGCGCCCATCCCCACCCGGGTGGCCGACACGACGGTCGCCCCGCTGCCGGCCTCCTCCCGGCCCACCGCCGCCCGGCGCACCAGGCGCCGGCTGCGCCGGGTGGTCAAGGCCACCGCCTGGACGGTCGCCCTGGGCGCGATCGGCGTCGCCTCCTGGCAGTTCGTCGGCAGCCTGCGCAACAGCAACCAGGCCGTCGCCACCCCGCAGACCTCGATCAGCAGCACCGCCGCGAGCGCCCGCCCGACGGCCCACACGCCGGTGCCGATCCAGATCAAGGGCGCGGAGTCGTACAACCCGCTGGGCGACGGTCCCGAAGGCACCGACAGCGTCAAGAACGCCATCGACGGCGACCCGAACACCGCTTGGACCACCGGCTGGTACGTCGACCAGCTCGGCCCCAAGCCGCCCGCCCTCAAGGTGGGCACCGGACTGCTGATCGACCTCGGCTCACCGCAGTCGGTCTCCTCGGTGACCGTCCAGTTCAAGGACGGCGAGCAGACCGCGGAGGTGCGCGTGCCCAACGCGTCCGCCGCCGCCAACCCGACCGCGGCCAGGCCGGAGAGCTTCTCGGTCGTCGCGGCCAGGAAGGCCGGCCTCAACGTCGACTACGCCCTCGAATCGCCGGTCACCACGCGTTACCTCTTGATCTGGCTGACCTCTCTGAACAAGGATTCCGACGGCAGGTACCGCGGCCACGTCGCCGAGGTAAAGGTCTCGGGCTGACCGCACGGTCCGGACCCGGAACGACCCGCGGCGACAAGGGGTGACAGTGGCGGACGACGACGCGACGCTGCTCGCCC
Organism: Kitasatospora sp. NPDC059088; assembly: GCF_042738155.1. Classification (NCBI taxonomy): domain Bacteria; kingdom Bacillati; phylum Actinomycetota; class Actinomycetes; order Kitasatosporales; family Streptomycetaceae; genus Kitasatospora; species Kitasatospora sp. NPDC059088. The sequence continues at coordinate 17,709 of NZ_JBHYGR010000048.1, forward strand.
GGCACGTCGCCGGCGACCAGGAGGCCTTCGGCCTGCTGGTGAACCGCCACCGGGACCGCCTCTGGGCGGTCGCCCTGCGCACCCTGGGCGACCGCGAGGAGGCCGCGGACGCCCTCCAGGACGCCCTGGTCTCCGCCTTCCGGGCCGCCGCCGGCTTCCAGGGCCGCTCGGCGGTCACCACCTGGCTGCACCGGATCGTGGTCAACGCCTGTCTGGACCGCGCCCGGCGCAGCGCCACCCGGCGCACCACCCCGCTGGACGAGGACCCGCAGCGGCTGGACCGCCTGGTCGGCTCCGCCGAGCCGGCCGACTCCCCGGTGGTCCGGGCCGAGGTGCAGCGCGAGCTGACCGCCGCGCTCGCCGAGCTGCCCCCCGAGCAGCGGGCCGCGCTGGTCCTGGTCGACATGCAGGGCTACCCGGTCGCCGAGGCCGCCGAGCTGCTGGGCGTCCCGGTCGGCACCGTGAAGAGCCGTTGCGCCCGCGGCCGGGCCCGGCTGCTCCCACTGGTCCGGCACCTGCGCGAGAGCGACGGCGGGGACGGCGGGAACGGCGACACCAACGGCGACAGCAACGGCGGCGGACGGAACGTTTCACGTGAAACACCGGCCGGCCGGCCCCCGGGACGCACCGCCCCCGACCCGTCCGGCACCGCCCCGCCCCCGCCGGACCGGACCAGGGGGAACCCGACGGGCCCCCGCACCGTCACAGGGACAGGCACGAGCACCGGCCGCACGATGCTGGAAGGAGACGCGAGCACCCGATGAACGCCCCCCTCTCCTCCCCCGGACCCGCCGACGCCCACCCCTCGGTCGACGAGCTGGCCGACCTCGCCGAGGGCCTGGTCGAGCCCGCCGGGGCCGCCGAGGCCCTGCAGCGGCACCTGGACGGCTGCGCCGAGTGCCGCGGGACCGTCGAGGCGCTGGCCGAGGTGCAGGCGCTGCTCGGCACCGTCGAGCCCGAACCGATGCCCGCCGACGTCGCCGCCCGGCTGGACGCCGCCCTCGCCGAGGCGGCCCGCGCCGACCGCCCCTCCCCGGCCCGGCCCACCGCAGGCCCCGAGCGGGCCCCCGCCACCGCCCGCCGGACGGAGTTCCCCACCGTGCCCGTACGGGCCGCCGCGGCGCCCTCCGCGCCCCCCTCGCGCCCGGCCTCGGCCCCCGGCCCCGGCCGCCCCCGCCCGCGCCGCCGCCGGTTCGCCGTGCTGCTCGGGGCGGCCGCCGCGCTGGCCGCCGTCGGGCTGGGCGGGGCCCTGCTGCTGCACCAGGACGACTCCGCCACCCGCACCTCCGCCGTCTCCGCGGCCTCGGCGGGCACCGCGGGTTCCCCCGGCGAGCAGAGCGCCCGCACCCCGCACCTGGCGGGCCCCGGCACCGTCTACCGGGAGGACCAGCTCGCCGCCCAGGTGCAGCAGCTGCTGGACCGTTCCGGCTCCCAGCCCGGGCTGCGCGCCACCGGGCCCGCCAAGTCCGGCGCCGCGCCCGCCGACGGCTCGGGGCCGGAGCTCTCCGGCCCCGCCTCACCCGCCGCACCGGTCTCCCCCGCGGCCTGCCGCGCCCCCGCCCCGGGCACCCCGCTGGCCACCGACCGGGGCAGCTACCAGGGCTCCCCGGTGGACGTCCTGGTCTACCCCGCCGCCGGTCGGCCCGGTTTCGTGGACGTCTTCCTGCGCTCCCCCGACTGCGGCCCGGTCGTCCTGCAACGGACCGTCCCCGGCCACTGAACGGCCCTTCCCAGCCACCGGACGGCCGTTCCCATGCGATCGACGACCAGGGCGGCACGCCGCTTCCGGAGTTCGGGCGCCTGGTACTGATCCGCCTGGGAATGCGAGAGACTGGTCAGTCGTTGTCCCGGGCGGCGGAGCAGGACCGCCCTCCCCGCAGCAAACGCGGGTCGCGATGCGAACCAGGAGAAGCAGTGAGCGACGTCCGTAACGTGATCATCATCGGTTCCGGCCCGGCAGGCTACACGGCCGCGCTCTACACGGCCCGCGCCTCCCTCAAGCCGCTGGTCTTCGAGGGAGCCGTCACCGCCGGTGGTGCGCTCATGAACACCACCGAGGTCGAGAACTTCCCGGGCTTCCGGGACGGCATCATGGGCCCCGAGCTGATGGACAACATGCGGGCTCAGGCGGAGCGCTTCGGCGCCGAGCTGATCCCGGACGACATCGTCGCGGTGGACCTCACCGGTGAGATCAAGACCGTCACCGACTCCGAGGGCAACGTCCACCGGGCCCGCGCCGTGATCGTCACCACCGGCTCCCAGCACCGCAAGCTCGGCCTGCCCAACGAGGACAAGCTCTCCGGCCGCGGCGTCTCCTGGTGCGCGACCTGCGACGGCTTCTTCTTCCGCGACCAGGACATCGCGGTGGTCGGCGGCGGCGACACGGCCCTGGAGGAGGCGACCTTCCTCTCCCGCTTCGCCAAGAGCGTCACGATCATCCACCGCCGTGACAGCCTGCGCGCCTCCAAGGCGATGCAGGAGCGCGCCTTCGCCGACCCGAAGATCCGCTTCGAGTGGAACAGCGCGGTCGAGGCCATCCACGGCGACCCGAAGCTGACCGGCGTCACCCTGCGCGACACCGTCACCGGCGAGCTGCGCGAGCTGCCCGTCACCGGCCTGTTCATCGCGATCGGCCACGACCCGCGCACCGACCTCTTCAAGGGCCAGCTGGACCTCGACGGCGAGGGCTACCTCAAGGTCGACGCCCCCTCGACCCGGACCAACGTCGAGGGCGTGTTCGGCGCCGGCGACGTCGTGGACCACACCTACCGCCAGGCCATCACCGCCTCCGGCACCGGCTGCTCCGCCGCGCTGGACGCCGAGCGCTACCTGGCCGCGCTGGACGACGCGGAGAACAAGACCGCCGTCGCGGTCTGACCTCCCCGCCACCGACCGAACCCCGCGGGGGTGTTCCACGTGAAACACCCCCGCCCCGGCCAGGCAGAAACAGAACGGGCCCGCCCGTTGTTCACCTGGCAGCAGCCCCCTCCGTCCTAACCCGAGGAGTCCCCGTGGCCGGCGCCACCACCACCGTCACCGACGCGACCTTCAAGTCCGACGTCCTGGAGAGCGACAAGCCCGTACTGGTCGACTTCTGGGCCACCTGGTGCGGCCCGTGCCGCCAGGTCGCCCCGGTCCTGGAGGACATCGCGGCCGAGAACGGCGACAAGCTGACCATCGCCAAGCTCGACGTGGACGCCAACCAGGTGACCGCCGCCGAGTACAACGTGATCTCGATCCCGACCCTGATCCTCTTCAAGGACGGCCAGCCGGTGAAGCAGATCACCGGTGCCCGTCCGAAGGCCGCGCTGCTGCGCGAGCTGGACGGCCTGTTCTAGGCCTCCCGGTCACTCTCCCGGTCCACCGACCGGACGGCGGCGGGGCTCCCCCTCGGAGGGG
>NZ_JBHYGR010000048.1:21117-24296 GCF_042738155.1 Kitasatospora sp. NPDC059088
GACCCATCCCCCCCGAAAACACCCCCGCACACCACACCGTAGCCCAGGGGCCCCCCCCCCCCCCGCCCACCCCCGCCGCCGTCGTACCCGCTCAGAACGGCCGCAGGGCCGGCTCCTTCCGCGCGCCGCCGAGCAGCCGCTCCAACGCCCCCTCCACGTCACCGCGCCAGGAGAGCGTGGTGCGCGCCTCCAGCCGCAGCCTCGGGTAGCGCGGGTGCGGTCGTACGGTCTTGAAGCCGACCGCGAGCAGGTGGTCGGCCGGCAGCACGCAGCTGGTGGGCACCCGGCCCGCCGCTCCGAAGGCCTCGATCGCCCGCACCCCGCGCCCCAGCAGGTCCTTGGCGACGGTCTGCACCAGCACCCGGCCCAGCCCCTGGTGCTGGTAGCCCGGCAGCACCCGGCTGACCATCAGCTGAACGGCGTCCGGCGCGACCGGGCTGGTCGGGAAGGACTGCGAGCGGGGGACGTAGGCGGGCGGCGCGTAGAGCACGAAGCCGGCCGGCTGGTCGTCCACGTAGACGATCCGACCGCAGGACCCCCACTCCAGCAGCACCGCGGAGATCCACCCCTCCTTCTCCAGCTCCGGCTTCCCGGACTCCACCGCCTCCTTCGCGCTGACCGGGTCCAGCTCCCAGAACACGCAGGAACGGCAGCCCGTCGGCAGGTCCGCGAGGTTGTCCAGCGTCAGCGGAACGATCCGGCGTCCCATGGCCCGCACCTCCTCCTCCCTCTCACGGTCGAGCATGCCCCCACGAATGCCGATGGGTGCATGTTTCACGTGAAACAGCGCTCACGTGGCACATGCACCCATCGGGTCGTCGCCCCCGGGCCGGCCGACCGGCTCAGCCCTGCGACAGCCGCAGACCGTCCTCGCCCGGGGCCATGCTGTCCAGGATCCGGTTCAGGTCCTCGACCGATCCGAACTCCAGCACCACCTTGCCCTTGCCCAGCTTCCCGCCGCGCTGCGACACCTCGACCTTGACCCGGGTGTCGAAGCGGTCCGACAGCCGGCTCGCCAGGTCGTTGAACGCCGGGGAGATGATCCTGCCCGCCTTCGGGGCCTGGCGCTTCTCCCCCTTCGGCTCCTCCGAGCGCATCAGGACGACGAGTTCCTCGACGTTGCGCACCGTGAGGCCCTCGGCGATGATCCGCGCGGCCAGCTTCTCCTGCGCCTCGGGATCCGTCAGCGGCAGCAGCGCCCGGGCGTGCCCGGCCGTCAGCGTGCCGGCCGCCAGCCGGCGCTGGACGGCCGCCGGGAGCCGCAGCAGCCGCAGGGTGTTGGAGACGTGCGGACGCGAGCGGCCGATCCGGTCGGCCAGCTCCTCGTGGGTGCAGGAGAAGTCCCGCATCAGCTGGTCGTAGGCGGCCGCCTCCTCCAGCGGGTTCAGCTCGGCCCGGTGCAGGTTCTCCAGGAGGGCGTCCAGCAGCAGCTTGTCGTCCTCGGTGGCCCGGACGATCGCCGGGATCCGCTCCAGCCCCGCCTCCCGGGAGGCCCGCCAGCGGCGCTCGCCCATGATCAGCTCGTAGCGCTCGGCGGCGACCTGGCGCACCACGATCGGCTGGAGCAGGCCGACCTCCTTGATGGAGGTCACCAGCTCGACCAGCTTGTCCTCGTCGAACACCTCGCGCGGCTGGCGCGGGTTGGGGGTGATCGCGTCCAGCGGCAGCTCGGCGAAGGAGGCACCGGGCACCGGCGCCGGCGTCGACTGCTCCGCCTGGCGCCCGACGGCCGCGCGGGCCGCCACCGTGGCGCGGCCGCCCGGCAGCAGCGGCACCGAGGCCGGTGACGTCGTGCCGGTCGCCACCACCGAGGTCGGCGCGGACGTGGCGGCAGCGGGCTGCGCCGCCCCGCCGTCGGTCGGCGCTGCGGGGCCGATCAGCGCCCCGAGCCCTCGTCCCAGACCCCTGCGACCACTCACTGATGACCCTCCGTCGTACCGTGCTGTGCCATCGGGGCGCCGTGCCCCGTACCGCTGCCGTCCCGCTGCTGACCGACCGACGAACCGCCGCCCTGGCCCACCGCGCGCAGCGCGAGCTCGCGGGCGGCCTCCAGGTACGAGAGCGCCCCGGTGGAACCCGGGTCGTAGGTCAGCACCGTCTGCCCGTAGCTGGGCGCCTCCGAGATGCGGACCGAACGCGGGATCGCCGTGCTCAGCACCTCGGCCTGGAAGTGGGTCCGGACCTCCTCGGCCACCTGGGCGGCCAGCCTGGTCCGGGCGTCGTACATGGTGAGCAGGATGGTCGAGACGTGCAGCGTGGGGTTGAGGTGCGCGCGCACCAGCTCGACGTTGCGCAGCAGCTGGCCGAGGCCCTCCAGCGCGTAGTACTCGCACTGGATCGGGATCAGCACCTCCTGACCGGCCACCAGGGCGTTGACCGTCAGCAGGCCCAGCGAGGGCGGACAGTCGATCAGGATGTAGTCCAGCGGCTGCTCGTAGGCGGCGATGGCGCGCTGCAGCCGACTCTCCCGGGCCACCAGCGAGACCAGCTCGATCTCGGCGCCGGCCAGGTCGATGGTGGCGGGGACGCAGAAGAGCCCCTCGACGTCCACCACCGGCTGGACCACGTCGGCCAGCGGCTTGCCCTCGACCAGGACGTCGTAGATGGACGGCACCTCGGCGTGGTGGTCGATGCCGAGGGCGGTGGAGGCGTTGCCCTGGGGGTCCAGGTCGACCACCAGGACGCGCAGTCCGTGCATGGCCAGCGAGGCGGCCATGTTCACGGTGGTGGTGGTCTTGCCCACCCCGCCCTTCTGGTTGGCGACCACGATCACCCGGGTGGCGGCGGGCCGCGGTAGCCCCTCCCCCGCCCGGCCGATCGCCTGAACCGCAGCCTGGGCAGCCCGTGCGATGGGCGTGTCATCGATCTGGTCGATGGTCTCCGAGTCCTGCATGGGGCTCAGTGTTTCACGTGAAACCGGAGCGGCAACAGTCGCAGCCCGGCCGCGGCTGAGGATTCCGGAGAGCAGAGAGCGACGTTTCACGTGAAACACCATGCCCGCTATGCCGGAAATCTGACGTTGCGACACTCCGGTGTCCCGCCGGAGGCCCACCCGTCACCTGAACGACGACGGGCGGACGGTTCCCCCCTCGCGGGGGGGGGCCGCCCCCCCGCGGGGGGGAACCAGGGCCGCCACGGGGGGCGCGCCCGGGGCCCCCCCCGGCGCGGGGCCCCGGCGT
>NZ_JBHYGR010000048.1:24306-64382 GCF_042738155.1 Kitasatospora sp. NPDC059088
GGCCCCCCGGCCCCCCCCCCCGACCCCCCCCCGGCGGGGGGGGCCGGGCCCCCCCGCGGGGGGGGCCCCCCCCCCCCCGTCGTGGCGAACCGAGGACCTCAGCGGGTGCCGCGACGGCGCCCGCCCCGGGCGCGGTCACCGGTCTTGGCGCCGGCGTTACGACCGGCCCGGGCCGCCTTGGCCCGCTTGGTCGCGGCCTTCACGCCACCGGGGCTCTCCCCCGCCTTGACCTGGACCACCCGGGTGGAGGTCTCCAGGGTGCCCTCGCCGACCGAGATGACGGTCCACTCGACGGCGCCCAGCTTGGCCAGCCCGGCGCGCGAGTCGGCCAGCTCCTGCTCGGCGCTGTCCCCCTTGAGCGCCAGCATCTGCCCGTGCGGACGCAGCAGCGGCATGCCCCAGCCGGCCAGCCGGTCCAGCGGCGCCACGGCCCGGGCGGTCACCACGTCCACCGCGAGCTTGCCGATCATCTCCTCGGCGCGGCCGCGCAGGACCGTGACGTTCTCCAGCCCCAGCTCCCGGACGACCTCCTCCAGGAAGGTGGTCCGGCGCAGCAGCGGCTCCAGCAGGGTCACCGAGACGTCCGGCCGGGCCAGCGCCACCGGGATGCCCGGCAGACCGGCGCCGGAGCCGACGTCGCACAGGGTGGAGCCGGCGGGCAGCAGCTCGGCCAGCACCGCGCAGTTGAGGACGTGCCGGTCCCACAGCCGGGGCACCTCGCGGGGCCCGATCAGCCCGCGCCGGACGCCGGCCGTGGCCAGCAGCTCGGTGTAGCGGACGGCGGCGTCGAAGCGGTCGCCGAAGACCTCCCGGGCGGCGGCCGGCGCCTCGGCCAACACGTCCAGCTCGGGCAGCTCGGCCCGCTCCTCCGCGTCAGGGTTCACGTCCGCCCCCGGACGGCCGGTGGCCGCGTTCTCCGTGTCCATCTCGACCTCTCCGATCTCCGGATCCACCGACCCGCTCAACGCACTGTTTCACGTGAAACATCCCAGAAGGAAACAACGACCCCGCCCGCACGAGGCGGACGGGGTCGCGTTCGGCAAGACTCACCGGTCACCGCGGTGACCGGTCATCGTTCCGACGGCCTCAGGCCGGCAGCACGACCACGCACCGCTGGGGCTCCTCGCCCTCCGACTCGCTGCGCAGACCGGCGGCCGCGACCGCGTCGTGGACGACCTTGCGCTCGAACGGCGTCATCGGCCGCAGCTTGACCTGCTCGCCGCTGCTCTTCGCCTGCTCCGCGGCCTCGGCACCGAGGGCGGCCAGCTCCTCGCGCTTGCGGGCGCGGAAGCCGGCGATGTCCAGCATGAGACGGCTGCGCTCGCCGGTCTCCCGGTGGACGGCCAACCGGGTCAGCTCCTGCAGGGCCTCCAGCACCTCGCCGTCCTGGCCGACCAGGCGCTGCAGCGCGCGGTCGTTGCCGTCGCTGACGATGGAGACCAGGGCACGGTCACCCTCGACGTCCATGTCGATGTCACCGTCGAGGTCCGCGATGTCGAGCAGACCCTCCAGGTAGTCCGCCGCGATGTCGCCCTCCTGCTCCAGGCGGGTGATGACGCTCTCGTCGGTGCTGGCGACGTCCTCGGCCTCGACGGCGGAGGTGGTGCCTTCCGTCACTGATGGACTCCTTCGGAGATGGGCCCGGCTGGCGGGCGGGGAACGAAGCTCTTCGCAGAAGTCGGTCAGGACTTCTTCTTCGGCCGCTGGCCGCCGCGCTTGGGCTGCTGCCGGGTGCCCTGCTTGGTGCCGCCGGGCTTGGCCGCGGTCTGCTTGGCAGCCGTCGTCTTGGCGGCGGAGTCCGCCGGGACGGCGTCCTCGGCGGGCTGCTCGGCCTGGGTGTCCTCGCTCGACTCGACCGCCTGGCCGGCGCCCTGCTGGCGCTGGGCCTTGCTCTGGCGCCGGGGCTGCTGGCGGCTCGCCCGGACCGACTCCTCGACCACGGCGGCGGCGGAGGCCGCCTCGGCGATGGCCGCCTTGGAGGGGGGCAGCATGCCCCAGAGCGCGCCCTTGATCTCCGTACCGTCCGAGCGCAGTCGGCCGGCCTTCTTCAGCCGCGCCTGGCGCTCCGAGAAGGCCTGGCTGCCCGGGGTCGGGTTGTTGTGGATGACGACCAGCTGCTGGCCCATCGACCAGACGTTGGTGGTCAGCCAGTAGACCAGGACACCGACCGGGAAGTTGATGCCCATCACGGCGAACATGACCGGGAAGACGTACATCAGCATCTTCTGCTGCTGCATGAACGGCGTCTTGACCGTGAGGTCGACGTTCTTGGTCATCAGCTGGCGCTGGGTGACGAACTGCGACAGCGACATCATCACGATCATCACCGCGGTGACGATCTTGACGCTGGTCTCCGGGCTGCCGAGGAAGGTCGCGGACAGCGGGGCACCGAAGATGTGCGCCTTGCCGGCGCTCACCAGCAGGGAGCCGTGGATGACGCCGATGTCGTGGCCCTTGGCGACGTTGGACAGCACGCCGTAGAGGGCGGTGAAGAACGGGGCCTGAACGATGATGGGAAGGCAGCTGGAGAACGGGTTGGTACCCGCATCCTTGTACAGCTTCATCATCTCTTCGGACTGGCGCTGCCGGTCGTTCTTGTAGCGCTCCTGGATGGCCTTCATCTTCGGCTGGATCGCCTGCATGGCCCGGGTCGCCTTGATCTGCTTCACGAAGAGCGGGATCAGGCAGATCCGGATGACGACCACCATCGAGGCGATGGCCAGACCCCAGGCCCAGCCACCGTCCGGGTCGAAGACGTTGCTGTACAGCGAGTGGAACTGGACGATGATCCAGGACACCGCTGTGTAGAGGGGACTCAGAAAACCGAAGGTCACCGGTCAGACTCCTTGGGCATCGGGCTTCGCCACCGGCTCCGGCTCGGCGGTCCCGCTCTTGGGGCTCAGCAGATCACGCAGCCGGCGGTGCCACACCGGGTGCTTGCGGGGCGGTACGTGGTCCACCCCGCCAGGTGACCAGGGATTGCAACGGAGGATGCGCCACACGGTCAGTCCGCCGCCCTTGACCGCCCCGTGCACCTTCACGGCTTCGAAGCCGTAGTGCGAGCACGAGGGGTAGTAGCGGCAGACCGGACCGAGCAGTGGGCTGATCGTCCACTGGTAGACCCTGATCAGTCCCATCAGCAGGTACTTCATCGCCCTGCTCCCGTCGGCGCCGTGGCGGCGGGCTCGACCCTCAGCAACCGCTTGAGCGCCGCGTCCAGGTCGCGTTCCAGCTCCTGGTACGAGGCGGTCGCGGCCTGGGGCAGCGCACGCACCACTATCAGGCTACCGGCGGGCAGCCTGGACAGACGATCACGAACGAGATGGCGCAACCGGCGCTTCACCAGGTTGCGGACGACCGCCGGGCCAACGGCCTTGCTCACGACGAAACCCGCACGCGCCGAAGGAGTCCCCTCGGCGACGTGCGGGCGGATGTCGCTGGTCCGGTCGGTCTGCCCCTGCGGGTCGCCTTCTCTGCTGAGATGGACGACCAGAAGGGGCCGACCGGCCCGGCGACCGCGTTTCACCGCGGTCGCGAAGTCCTGGCGCCGCCGCAGCCGATTCTCGGAGGGCAGCACAAGAGACTCTGGGTGCGGATCAGGCGGACAGGCTGGCGCGGCCCTTGCCACGGCGGGCAGCCAGGATGGCGCGGCCGGCGCGGGTACGCATACGCAGCCGGAAGCCGTGGGTCTTCGCGCGACGACGGTTGTTCGGCTGGAAGGTGCGCTTGCTCACTCGGGGGCTCCTGAGGTGAATCGTAGGATGACGGGGAGTCGCTTGGCCGTCACCGTGCGTCCGCGTGATCTCCCTGGAATTCGGAAATCCGGCCCATCGCCCCAGTTCGGCTGGGGTCTGAGGCAATCCACGGCGCCCGTGCTGCGCGCCTTATGGAGCGGGTGGACCCGCGGACATGCGGCAGCGGCCATCGACAACTCGACCTGGTTACGGTACGCGGGACGGGGCACGAGGGTCAAACCAGCCGTCCGGAGGCCGTTTACCCACAGGCTGTGGACAACGACTTGATCCGTCCCTGTTCGCTGACTACCGTTGCAGGACTTGTCTGGTTTTGTTCTTGGAAAGCGTGCACCAGTGGCTGATGTCAACAGCGACCTCGTCCCGGTCTGGGCGAGGGTCGTCGAGCGGCTGGTCAGCGACCCCGATGTCGGGGAGATGGACAAACAGTGGGTGCAGCGCACCCAGCCCATGTGGATGATGCACGACACCGCCCTGCTGGCGACCCCGAACGAGCGGGCCAAGCAGGTGCTGGAGGGCCGGCTGCTGCCCCAGCTGACCGACGCGCTCAGCCGCGAGCTCAGCCGACCCGTCCGGATCGCCGTGATGGTCGACGCCAACGCGGTGCCCACCACCCCCGCACCGGCCGCCCAGGCCCCCGTCGAGCCCTACCCGGGCCCGGCCGAGGAGGACTCCGGCTACGGCGACCAGAACTACCAGCAGCCGTACGAGCAGGACTACGAGCGCCCCCGCTACGACACCGGCGGCTACGAGCAGCGCCCCGCGCCCTACGGCGGCGGCCAGCCCGCACAGCCGTGGCCCGGCTACCAGGAGCCGCAGGCGCCGTACCACGAGCCCGAGGAGCCCTCGGCCCGCCCCGCGCCGCGGCACCTCCCCGGTCCGCCCTCCACGACCCAGGGCGACCTCTTCGGCGGCGCGTACGGCCCCGGCCCCGGCGAGCAGCCCCGCACCGGCGCCGGGCGCCGCGGACACGGCTCCCGGCCCTCCGGCGGACGCCCGGCCGAGAAGTCGGGCGCGGAGCCGCCGACCGAGCGCCCCGCCGTCCCCGGGGTGCCCGCCCCGCCCGGCGCTCCCCCGGCCGGCGGCTCCCGCAAGGACGAGCCGGCCGCCCGGCTGAACCCCAAGTACCTGTTCGACACCTTCGTCATCGGCGCCAGCAACCGCTTCGCGCACGCCGCGGCGGTGGCCGTCGCCGAGGCCCCGGCCAAGGCGTACAACCCGCTCTTCATCTACGGCGAGTCCGGGCTGGGCAAGACCCACCTGCTGCACGCCATCGGGCACTACTCGCGCAGCCTCTTCCCGGGCACCCGGGTGCGCTACGTGTCCTCGGAGGAGTTCACCAACGAGTTCATCAACTCGATCCGGGACGGCAAGGCGGACACCTTCCGCCGCCGCTACCGGGACATGGACATCCTGCTGGTGGACGACATCCAGTTCCTGGCGAGCAAGGAGTCCACCCAGGAGGAGTTCTTCCACACCTTCAACACCCTCCACAACGCGAACAAGCAGATCGTGCTGTCCTCGGACCGGCCGCCCAAACTGCTGACCACGCTGGAGGACCGGCTGCGCAACCGCTTCGAGTGGGGCCTGATCACCGACGTCACCCCGCCGGAGCTGGAGACCAGGATCGCGATCCTGCGCAAGAAGGCGATCCAGGAACAACTCAACGCCCCTGCCGACGTGTTGGAGTTCATCGCGTCCCGGATCACCCGCAACATCCGGGAGTTGGAGGGCGCGCTGATCCGGGTGACCGCCTTCGCCAACCTCAACCGGGCACCGGTGGACCTGGAGTTGGCGGGGATCGTCCTCAAGGACCTGATCCCCGGCGGGGACGAGGACGCCGGCCCGGAGATCACCGCGCAGGTCATCATGCAGCAGACCGCCGCCTACTTCGGCCTCGGTGTGGACGACCTCTGCGGCTCCTCGCGCAGCCGGGTGCTGGTGACGGCCCGGCAGATCGCCATGTACCTCTGCCGGGAGCTCACCGATCTCTCGCTGCCGAAGATCGGCGCCCAGTTCGGCGGCCGCGACCACACCACGGTGATGCACGCGGACCGGAAGATCCGCTCGCTGATGGCCGAGCGGCGCTCCATCTACAACCAGGTCACCGAACTGACCAACCGCATCAAGAGCTAGCCGTCCCCCGCGAGTTGGGGGCGGACACCGGAGTACCCCGGAAGGGCGTCAGGAGCGATCCTGGCGCCCTTCCGCCGTTTCCACAGGTGTGTACTGGGCCGCCGCCGGGCAGGTATCCGCACGACGGACGTCCCGCCGGTCCACAGCCCGCGCCGAACAACTGACCGGTGATTCGAAAACCGGGGGCGCGCAGGGCAGTTGTCCACAGGCCGGACCCCTTCCGCGCGGTCCACAGGCCCGGGAGCCCGGAGTTATCCAGAATTCGTCCACAGGCCCGGCGCCGCTACGCTCTTCCGCGCAGGTCAGGTGCCTGTGGACTTGTGCACAACCGTTGTCCACAGGGTGTGGACAATTGACGGGCCACCAGCGGGCCGTCCGGGTTATCCACCGGTTGTCCCCAGGGAGCGGGCGGTTATCCCCAGGTTGTCCACAACGGGGTCCACAGTTCGACAACCTTGGGCAGCTGTTCATACCCTGGTGTGAAAGGCGTCACGTAAAGTTGACCGGGGCCCGTGGATAACCGGGCCCGGATCTGGGGACAGTCCTGGGGATAACCTGTGGATACCCTGCGTGCCCTGTGGGTAACGCTCGGCTGTCCACAGCGCGGCCTGCCCGTCCACAGCCGCCGTCCACACCCGCTGTGGACAAAATCCGGGCGCTGACCTGCGGAAACAGGGTTATCCACGGTTTCCACAGGCCCTACTACTACCGCTACACAGTTAGACCGTGAACCTGCTTTCAAAGTGGGTGGTCCCGAAATCTGTGGACAACCGCGCCCCGACATCTGTTCGGCCTCGCTTCCGCCCGTCTGCCCCGTCTGTCGGCGGAGTACGTCAGACTGTCCTCTGCGACTGGAAGCGGAGTGGTAGAGCTCGGCGGACAGGCGGACCGACGATCAAGATCAGACGAACCAGAGTGCGAGCGGGAGCGCTCGATCCAGGAGGCGGTTACCGGTGAAGTTCCGGGTGGAGCGTGACGTCCTCGCGGAGGCGGTGGCCTGGGCTGCCCGCAGCCTCCCGGCACGGCCGCCGGTGCCGGTGCTGGCCGGCCTGCTGCTGACCGCGCAGGAGGGCAGCCTGGCGCTGTCCGGCTTCGACTACGAGGTCTCGGCCCGGGTCGAGCTCGAGGCGGACGTCGAGGAGGCCGGCACCGTCCTGGTCTCCGGTCGCCTGCTCAACGACATCTCGCGCAACCTTCCCAACAGGCCTGTGGAGATCTCCACCGACGGCCAGCGGGTCAGCGTGGTCTGCGGCAGCTCCCGCTTCACCCTCCCCACCCTCCCGGTGGACGAGTACCCGGCGCTGCCCCAGATGCCGACCGCCACCGGCACCGTCTCCGGGGACGTCTTCGCCTCCGCGGTCAGCCAGGCCGCCGTCGCGGCCGGCCGGGACGACACCCTGCCCGTGCTCACCGGCGTCCGGGTCGAGATCGAGGGCGACCGGATCACCCTGGCCGCCACCGACCGCTACCGCTTCGCCGTCCGCGACCTGCTGTGGAAGCCCGAGCAGTCGGACATCTCCGCGGTCGCCCTGGTCCCCGCCAAGACCCTCCAGGACATCGCCAAGTCCCTGGGCAGCGGCGACACGGTCTCCATCGCGCTCTCCTCGGGCGGCGCGGGCGAGGGCCTGATCGGCTTCGAGGGCGCCGGCCGCCGCACCACCACCCGGCTGCTGGAGGGCGAGTTCCCCAAGTTCCGCAGCCTCTTCCCGACCGAGTTCAGCGCGGTCGCCGCGATCCAGACCCAGCCCTTCCTGGAGGCGCTCAAGCGCGTCTCCCTGGTCGCCGAGCGCAACACCCCGGTCCGGCTCAACTTCGAGCAGGGCGTGCTGACCCTGGAGGCCGGCTCGGGCGACGACGCCCAGGCCACCGAGCGGATCGAGGCCGACCTGGAGGGCGACGACATCTCGATCGCCTTCAACCCGGGCTACCTGGAGGAGGGCCTCAAGGCCATCGACTCCCCGTTCGCCCAGCTGAGCTTCACCACCCCGACCAAGCCGGCCCTGCTCAGCGGCAAGGTCTCGGTGGACGCCGAGGAGGACAAGGCCTACCAGTACCTGATCATGCCGGTCCGCCTCTCCGGCTGACGACCGCTTCCGGCTGACGACGGCTCCGGCCGACCCCGGCCGGTCCGGTCACCCACAGGCTGTGCACACCCGTTGTGCACAGCCTGTGGACGTCCCGACCCCGTCGACCCGGTCGGCCCGACCGCGCGGAGTCCGGATGCCCCGGAAGCGTAGGCTCGGGGATGCGGCAACGGCGCCGCCGCCAGGCACGTCCCCACAGTAAGGATTTGGTCATGGAGCTCGGCCTCATCGGTCTCGGCAAGATGGGCGGCAACATGCGCGAGCGGATCCGCCGCGCCGGCCACACCGTCATCGGATACGACCGCAACCCGGAGATCTCCGACGTCGAGACCCTGCAGGAGCTCGTCTCCAAGCTCCAGGGCCCGCGCGTGGTCTGGGTGATGGTTCCGGCCGGTGCCGCGACCCAGGCGACCGTCGACGAGCTCGCCGAGCTGCTCTCCCCCGGCGACGTCGTGGTGGACGGCGGCAACTCCCGCTGGACCGACGACATCAAGCACGCCGAGGCGCTGGCGGCCAAGGGCATCGGCTTCGTCGACTGCGGCGTCTCCGGTGGCGTCTGGGGCCTGGAGAACGGCTACGCGCTGATGTACGGCGGCGACGCCGAGCACGTCGCCCTGGTCCAGCCGGTCTTCGACGCGCTCAAGCCCGAGGGCGACTTCGGCTCGGTGCACGCGGGCGCGGTCGGCGCCGGCCACTTCGCCAAGATGGTCCACAACGGCATCGAGTACGCGATGATGCAGGCCTTCGCCGAGGGCTGGGAGCTGCTGGAGGCCGCCCCCGAGGTCACCGACGTGCGCGAGGTCTTCCGCAGCTGGCAGGAGGGCACGGTCATCCGCTCCTGGCTGCTGGACCTGGCCGTCCGCGCCCTGGACAGCGACGAGCACCTGGACAAGCTGCGCGGCTGGGCCGCCGACTCCGGCGAGGGCCGCTGGACCGTCGAGGCCGCGATCGACCACGCCGTTCCGCTGCCGGCGATCACCGCCTCGCTGTTCGCCCGCTTCGCCTCGCGCCAGGACGACTCGCCGCAGATGAAGATGATCGCCGCGCTGCGCAACCAGTTCGGCGGCCACGCGGTCGAGTCCAAGTAACCGAGAACCGGTCGGGGCCCCGGGGGCCGTTCCCCGGGTAGCCCCACACACAGAAGGCGGGCGCAGTCCACAGCCATGCACGTCGCGCACCTGTCGCTCGCCGACTTCCGGTCGTACGCCCGGGTCGAGGTTCCCCTCGACCCGGGCGTGACGGCCTTCGTCGGGCCCAACGGCCAGGGCAAGACCAACCTGGTCGAGGCGATCGGCTACGTCGCCACCCTGGGCAGCCACCGGGTGGCCACGGACGCCCCGCTGATCCGGCTGGGCGCCGAGCGGGCGGTCGTCCGCACCTCGGTGGTGGACCGCGGCCGCTCCACCCTGATCGAGCTGGAGCTCACGGCGGGCAAGGCCAACCGGGCCCGGATCAACCGCTCCGACAACGTCCGCCCGCGCGACGTGCTGGGCCTGTTGCGCACCGTGCTGTTCGCCCCCGAGGACCTCAGCCTGGTCAAGGGCGATCCGGGTGAGCGCCGGCGCTTCCTGGACGAGCTGCTGACCGCCCGGGCGCCCCGGCTGGCCGGGGTCCGGCAGGACTACGAGCGGGTGCTCAAGCAGCGCAACGCCCTGTTGAAGACCGCCGCGATGGCCCGCCGGGCCGGCGGCGGCAAGGGCGCCGACCTGTCCACCCTGGAGGTCTGGGACGGCCACCTGGCCCGCGCCGGGGCCGAGCTGACGGCCTTCCGGATCCAGTTGGTGGCCGCCCTGCAACCACTGGTGACGGGGGCGTACGGCCGGGTGGCCCCGGGTGGCGGGGAGACCGTCCTGGAGTACCGCAGCTCCTTCGAGGGCGAGCTGCCGAGCAGTCGGGAGCAGGCCGAGGAGCAGCTGCTGGCGGCGTTGCAGGCGGTCCGCAAGCAGGAGGTCGAGCGGGGGATCACCCTGGTCGGCCCGCACCGGGACGAGCTGGTGCTCAAGCTGGGCCCGCTGCCGGCCAAGGGCTACGCCAGCCACGGCGAGTCCTGGTCGTTCGCGCTGGCGCTCCGGCTGGCCTCGTACGAGTTGCTGCGCGCCGACGGCGGCGAGCCGGTGCTGGTCCTGGACGACGTGTTCGCCGAGCTGGACGCCGCCCGCCGGGACCGGCTGGCCGAGCTGGTGGCCGACGGCGAGCAGGTGCTGGTGACCGCGGCGGTGGCCGAGGACGTGCCGAAGGCGCTGGCCGGCGCCCGTTTCGCGGTCTCCGACGGCGCCGTGCGCCGGGTCGACGCCTGAGCCCCCGAGCCGTAACGACCCGAGCCGTAACGACCCGGTCCGACCGGATCCGTCGCGACCTGACCTGCCCCGTACCGAAGCTTTGCCGTCGGCACCCGCACCGCGGTGGGTGCCGACGTCCGGCGTGCGTGCGCTCCCGTAGGCTGGACGGCTCATCGGGTTGTCCACAGGCTGGGGAAAGGAGATCGCCGTGAGCGATTCGGCGGAGACCTCCCCCGGCCCCGGCGCCGCCGGGCCCACCGGTGCCGACCTCGCCCGCTCCGCGCTGCGGGCGGCCCGGGCCCAGGCCCGCCAGCGCGGTGAGCAGGTCCAGCAGAAGCGCGAGGCGAAGCGGCACGGGCTGCGCAGCGGCGCCCGCTCGGACGGCCGCGACCCGGTGCCGCTGGGGGCGGCACTGAACCGGCTGCTGACCGAGCGCGGCTGGGAGTCCTCCGCCGCGGTCGGCGGGGTGATGGGCCGTTGGCCGCAGATCGTCGGCCCGGACATCGCCGCGCACTGCCACCCCTCTTCCTACGACGAGGCCGCCGCGGTGCTCACCGTGCAGTGCGACTCCACCGCGTGGGCGACCCAACTGCGCTGGCTGGCACGCCAGTTGGTGGCCCGTCTGAACCACGAACTGGGCCACGGCACGGTCCGCACCATCAAGGTGCTCGGCCCGGCCGCGCCGGCCCGCGGCTACGGCCGGCTGCGCGCGCCGGGGAGCAAGGGCCCGGGCGACACCTGGGGCTGAGCCCGGCCGGCGGGGATCGCCCCCGGCCGGGATCGGACCACGATCTTCCGGAACCCCTGACGGCCCTTCCAGGCGCCTCCGGCCCCCCGGTCGAGTATCGGGACACGTCCAGAGGGGATTCAGGGCGGCATATCTGCCTTCAAGGGCTGCCAAACGCCCATCTATGTCAGTCGTACCGGTAGACTGAGAGCCAAACACTGTTGCTAGTGGCAACCGAGTCGAAACGCCGTGGTCGCACGCCCGCCCGCACGGGGCTGGAATGCGGCCCGCGCTGTGCCAGAGAGGGCGCTTCGTGGCCGATTCCGGCAACCCCAGCCAGACCCCAGACCAGAACGACCAGGCTTCCTACACCGGTAGCAACATCCAGGTGCTGGAAGGCCTCGACGCCGTCCGCAAGCGCCCCGGCATGTACATCGGTTCCACCGGTGAGCGTGGCCTGCACCACCTGGTGCAGGAGGTCGTGGACAACTCCGTCGACGAGGCGATGGCGGGGTACGCCGACACCATCGACGTCACGATCATGCCCGACGGCGCCATCCGCTGCGTCGACAACGGCCGAGGCATCCCGGTGGACATCGTCCCCGGCCAGGACAAGCCGGCCGTCGAGGTCGTGCTCACCGTCCTGCACGCGGGCGGCAAGTTCGGCGGCGGCGGCTACGCCGTCTCCGGCGGTCTGCACGGTGTCGGCGTCTCGGTGGTGAACGCGCTGTCCACCCGGCTCTCGGTGGAGATCCACAAGGACGGCCACATCTGGACCCAGGACTACAAGATGGGCGCGCCGACCGCCCCCCTGGTCAAGGGTGCCGAGACCGACCGCACCGGCACCACGGTGACCTTCTGGGCCGACCCGGACATCTTCGAGACCACCGTCTACTCCTTCGAGACGCTGTCGCGGCGCTTCCAGGAGATGGCCTTCCTCAACAAGGGCCTGTCGATCTCGCTGACCGACGAGCGCCCCGAGCACGTGGACGAGGAGGGCAAGCCGCTCTCCGTCACGTACAAGTACGACGGCGGCATCGCCGACTTCGTCGCCCACCTCAACTCCCGCAAGGGCGAGGTCATCCACCCCTCGGTGATCGACTTCGAGGCGGAGGACAAGGACAAGGCGATCTCGGTGGAGATCGCGATGCAGTGGAACTCCTCCTACACCGAGGGGGTCTACAGCTTCGCCAACACCATCCACACCCACGGCGGCGGCACCCACGAGGAGGGCTTCCGCGCCGCGCTGACCGGCCTGGTCAACCGCTACGCGCGGGACAAGAAGCTGCTCCGCGAGAAGGACGACAACCTCTCCGGCGAGGACATCCGCGAGGGCCTGACCGCGATCATCTCGGTCAAGCTCGGCGAGCCGCAGTTCGAGGGCCAGACCAAGGACAAGCTCGGCAACACCGAGGCGAAGACCTTCGTCCAGAAGGTCGTCCACGAGCAGCTCAACGACTGGCTGGACCGCAACCCCACCGAGGCTTCGGACATCATCCGCAAGTCCATCCAGGCCGCCACCGCGCGCGTCGCCGCCCGCAAGGCCCGCGACCTGACCCGCCGCAAGGGCCTGCTGGAGTCCGCCTCGCTGCCGGGCAAGCTCTCGGACTGCCAGTCCAAGGACCCCTCCGAGTGCGAGATCTTCATCGTCGAGGGTGACTCCGCCGGCGGCTCGGCCAAGCAGGGCCGCGACCCGCGCACCCAGGCCATCCTGCCGATCCGCGGCAAGATCCTGAACGTCGAGAAGGCCCGGATCGACAAGGTGCTGCAGAACACCGAGGTCCAGGCACTGATCTCGGCCTTCGGCTGCGGCATCCAGGAGGACTACGACGAGTCCAAGCTGCGGTACCACAAGATCGTCCTGATGGCCGACGCCGACGTCGACGGACAGCACATCCGCACCCTGCTGCTCACCCTGCTGTTCCGCTTCATGCGGCCGCTGGTCGAGTCCGGGTACGTCTACCTCGCCATGCCCCCGCTGTACAAGATCAAGTGGGGCAAGGACGACTTCGAGTACGCCTACTCCGACCGCGAGCGCGACGCCGTGATCGCGGCGGGCGTCGAGGCCGGCCGCCGACTGCCCAAGGACGACGCGATCCAGCGCTTCAAGGGTCTCGGCGAGATGAACGCCGAGGAGCTCCGGGTCACCACCATGGACGCCGAGCACCGCCTGCTGCTCCAGGTCACCCTGGAGGACGCCGCCCGTGCCGACGAGCTGTTCTCCGTGCTGATGGGCGAGGACGTCGAGGCGCGCCGCTCCTTCATCCAGCGCAACGCCAAGGACGTCCGCTTCCTGGACGTGTGACGCCTGCGAACCAGGCCCCGCACGTACCAGTCCGCGTGAAAGGAAACTGACCACCAGTGGTCGACGACAACCGTCCCGAAGGCGACCAGCCCGAGACTCCCGAGACCCCCGCAGCCGAGGCCGCCACCCAGGTGACCATGCGGATCGAGCCGGTCGAGCTCGAGACCGAGATGCAGCGCTCGTACCTCGACTACGCGATGAGCGTGATCGTCAGCCGGGCGCTCCCCGAGGTCCGCGACGGCCTCAAGCCGGTGCACCGCCGCGTGCTCTACGCGATGTACGACGGCGGGTACCGGCCCGAGAAGGGCTACTACAAGTGCGCCCGCGTCGTCGGCGACGTGATGGGCAACTACCACCCGCACGGTGACACCTCGATCTACGACACCGTGGTCCGCCTGGCCCAGCCGTGGTCGATGCGGATGCCGCTGGTGGACGGCAACGGCAACTTCGGCTCCCCGGGCAACGACCCGGCCGCGGCCATGCGCTACACCGAGTGCAAGATGATGCCGCTGGCCATGGAGATGATGCGCGACATCGACGAGGAGACCGTCGACTTCGCGGCCAACTACGACGGCCGCTCCCAGGAGCCGACCGTCCTGCCCGCGCGCATCCCCAACCTGCTGGTCAACGGCTCCACCGGCATCGCGGTCGGCATGGCCACCAACATCCCGCCGCACAACCTCCGCGAGGTCGCCTCCGGCGCGCTCTGGTACCTGGAGAACCCCGAGGCCTCCGCCGAGGAGCTGCTGGAGGCCCTGATCGAGCGGATCAAGGGCCCCGACTTCCCGACCGGCGCGCTGATCGTCGGCCGCCGCGGGATCGACGACTACTACCGCACCGGCCGCGGCTCGGTCACCATGCGCGCCGTGGTCGAGGTCGAGGAGATCCAGGGCCGCCAGTGCCTGGTGATCACCGAGCTGCCGTTCCAGGTCAACCCGGACAACCTCGCCCTCAAGATCGCCGACCTGGTCAAGGACGGCAAGATCGCCGGCATCGCCGACGTCCGGGACGAGTCCTCGTCCCGCACCGGCCAGCGCCTGGTGGTCGTGCTCAAGCGCGACGCGGTCGCCAAGGTCGTGCTCAACAACCTGTACAAGCACACCGAGCTGCAGACCAACTTCGGCGCCAACATGCTGGCCCTGGTCGACGGCGTGCCGCGCACGCTGTCGCTCGACGCCTTCATCCGGCACTGGGTCAACCACCAGGTCGAGGTCATCGTCCGGCGCACCAGGTTCCGCCTGCGCAAGGCCGAGGAGCGCGCCCACATCCTGCGCGCGCTGCTCAAGGCCCTCGACCTGATCGACGAGGTCATCGCGCTGATCCGGGCCTCGGCCAGCGCCGACGCCGCCCGCACTGGCCTGATGGGCCTGCTGGACATCGACGAGCTCCAGGCCAACGCGATCCTGGAGATGCAGCTGCGCCGGCTGGCCGCCCTGGAGCGCCAGCGGATCATGGACGAGCACGACGAGCTGCAGCGCAAGATCGACGAGTACAACGCCATCCTGGCCTCGCCGACCCGCCAGCGCGAGATCATCTCCGAGGAGCTCGGCGCGATCGTCGAGAAGTACGGCGACGAGCGCCGCTCGACCCTGATCCCCTCGGACGGCGACCTCTCCATCGAGGACCTCATCGCCGAGGAGGACATCGTCGTCACGATCACCCGTGGCGGCTACGTCAAGCGGACCCGCTCCGACCTCTACCGCTCGCAGAAGCGCGGCGGCAAGGGCGTGCGCGGTGCCCAGCTCAAGCAGGACGACATCGTCGACCACTTCTTCGTGACGACGACCCACAACTGGATCCTGTTCTTCACCAACAAGGGCCGGGTCTACCGCGCCAAGGGCTACGAGCTGCCGGACGCCGGCCGCGACGCCCGCGGCCAGCACGTGGCCAACCTGCTGGCCTTCCAGCCGGGGGAGCACATCGCCCAGGTGATGGCCGTCCGCACCTACGAGGACAAGCCGTACCTGGTCCTGGCCACCCGGGCCGGCCTGGTGAAGAAGTCCCCGCTCAAGGACTACGACTCCCCGCGCTCCGGCGGCCTGATCGCGATCAACCTGCGCCAGGACGACGAGGGCCGGGACGACGAGCTGATCGGCGCCGAGCTGGTCTCCTCCGAGGACGACCTGCTGCTGGTCTCCAAGAAGGCCCAGTCGATCCGCTTCACCGCGACCGACGACGCCCTGCGGCCCACCGGCCGCGCCACCTCCGGCGTCAAGGGCATGGCCTTCCGCGAGGACGACGAGCTGCTCTCGATGAACGTCGTCCGCCCGGGGACGTACGTCTTCACCGCCACGGACGGCGGCTACGCCAAGCGGACCGGTGTGGACGAGTACCGTGTCCAGGGACGCGGCGGCTACGGCACCAAGGCGGCGAAGATCGTCGAGGGCCGGGGCTCGCTGGTCGGCGCACTGGTGGTCGACGACACCGACGAGATCATGGCGATCACCCTCTCGGGCGGCGTGATCCGCACGAGGGTTTCCGAGGTTCGTGAAACCGGACGTGACACCATGGGCGTCCAACTGATCAACCTCGGAAAGCGCGACGCGGTGGTGGGCATGGCCCGCAACGCGGAGGCCGAGGACGAGGAGACGGCGGAGGACGAGGTCGCCGGCACCGAGTCCACCGAGACGACCGAAGGTGCGGGGACGGCGGTCGGCGGCGACGCCGAGGTCTGAACCGAACCGCAGACCGGTGCCGCCGCGTCCAGAAGAGTGGACGCGGCGTCACCGGACGCCGACCAGTTCCGGGCAATCCCGCCGGGCGCTGGATGACGAGTGACGGATCAGGGCGCCGCCCTGGTGGGAAGTGCGGGAGGACCAGGTGAGTGGAGCCACGGGTGCTGCGGGAGGACCCGCCGGCGGCCGTCCGGGCGCGCAGGGCGGGGGGTCGTACGGCGTTCCGGGGCAGCCGCCGACCGAGCACTCGGCCGCGTCCACCTCGCTGATGCCGCCGGTCGGCGGAGCGGGCCAGGCCGGACAGAGCGGCTTCTCGCAGCCGACGACGTACACCAAGGGGCAGCCGACCCCGGCCCGGGGCACCCGGACCGGCGGCAACACCCCGCCCGGAGGCACCCCGGTGCCCGGTGCGGCGCGTCGCCCCGCCGCCGCCCCGGCGACCGTCGGGGGCGGCCTCGGCCGGACCCGCAAGGCCCGGCTGCGGGTGACCAAGGTCGACCCGTGGTCCGTGATGAAGGTCAGCTTCCTGCTGTCGCTGGCCGTCGGCATCATCATCATCGTGGCCTCGGCCGTGCTGTGGATGACCCTGGACTCGCTCGGTGTCTTCGACTCGCTGACCAAGACCCTCAAGGACGTCACCGGCGGCGGCGCGGACAACGCCAGCAGCCAGCTGAACCTGATGGACTACATCGGCTTCGGCAAGGTCATGATGTTCACCACGCTGATCGCGGTGGTCGACGTGGTGCTGCTGACCGCGCTCTCCACGCTGTCGGCCTTCATCTACAACGCGGCGGCCGGATTCACCGGCGGCGTCGAGCTCACCCTGGCCGAAGAGGACTGATCCGGCCGGATCCTGACCCCTGGTCAATTCACCGTCCGCGGACGGAATGTACGGGCCCCGCAGGCTGTTGCAGCCTGCGGGGCCCGTCGGCATTTCGGGTGACAGCCGGCTCCCGCGGCGTGCCGCCCGGAAACGGGCCGGCCGCGGTGGGATTAGCTGGACGCCGCCCGTTCCCACCCGTGGGAGTGCCGCAGGCCGCCCCGGTCGGTCGACCGGGTCAGGAGGGTTTCCGCAGGAAGGCTGGACGGAGGCGCGCGGTGGCGAAGCTCGCAGATCAACTGGTCGAGGCCCTGGACGGGCTGTTGGGCATCCCGATCCCCTTGCGGGTGCAGGCCTGGGACGGCAGTGTCGCCGGGCCGCCCGGAGCACCCACCCTGGTGCTGCGCAACCGCAGGGCGCTACGCCGGCTGATGTGGCAGCCGGGCGAGCTGGGCCTGGCCCGGGCCTACGTCTCGGGGGACCTCGACCTCGCCCCCGGCACCGACCTCTACGAGACGCTCTCCGAGGTCGCCCGCTTCGCCGAACTCCCCGAGATCCGCACCATGGCCCTCGGGCCGCGCGACGTCCTCGGCGCCGCGGGCCGCCGGGCGGTCGCCGCGGCCCTCCGGGCCGGGGCGGTCGGCCCGGAGCCCACCCCGCCCCCGGAGGAGGTCCGCCGGGCCCAGGGGCGGCTGCACAGCCGCGGCCGGGACCGCGCCGCCATCAGCCACCACTACGACGTCGGGAACGACTTCTACGGCCTCGTGCTGGGCTCCTCGATGGTCTACTCGTGCGCCTACTGGACGCCCGAGGCGAAGAGCCTGGAGGCCGCCCAGGAGGCCAAGCTCGACCTGATCTGCCGCAAGCTCGGCCTGCGGCCCGGGATGCGGCTGCTGGACGTCGGCTGCGGCTGGGGCTCGCTGCTGCTGCACGCGGCCGAGCACTACGGGGTCACCGCGGTCGGCGTCTCGATCTCCACCGAGCAGGTCGCGCTGGCCCGCGCCCGGGTCGAGGAGGCCGGCCTGGCCGACCGGGTGGAGGTCCGGCTCCAGGACTACCGGGAGATCACCGACGGCCCCTTCGACGCGATCTCCAGCGTCGGGATGGCCGAGCACGTCGGCGCGGAGCAGTACCGGGTGTACGCCGACGGCCTGTTCCGGCTGCTGGCGCCCGGCGGCCGGCTGCTCAACCACCAGATCGCCCGGCGCCCCGACCACCCCGGCGAACCGCACCGCACCAGCCCCTTCATCGACCGCTACGTCTTTCCGGACGGCGAGCTCTCCCCGGTCGGTTCCACCGTGGCCCGGCTGGAGGAGGCCGGCTTCGAGGTCCGGGACGTCGAGGCGCTGCGCGAGCACTACGCGCTGACCCTGCGCGAGTGGGTGGCCAACCTGGAGGCGCACTGGACGGAGGCGGTCCGGCTGGTCGGCCTCGGCCGCGCCCGGGTCTGGCGGCTGTACATGGCGGCCTCCGCGCTGGCCTTCGAGCAGAACCGGATCGGGGTGAACCAGATCCTCGCCGTCCGCAGCACCGAGGAGGGCGGCTCGGGCCTGCCGCCGACCCGTGAGGAATGGCTGGTGCGCCCGGCCGCCGAGGTCACTGCCGCGACCCCGGTCGGAACGGATTTGGGGGATCGGCGGTCGGTCCGCTAATCTTTCAGTGCGGCAAGGGCCTATAGCTCAGACGGTTAGAGCGCTTCCCTGATAAGGAAGAGGCCACAGGTTCAAGTCCTGTTAGGCCCACCGCCCCGAAGGGCCCGGAGTGATCCACTCCGGGCCCTTCGACGTTCCCCGGCGGACCGCCCCTGACGAGGGCTTCCCGGGCGGACCGGGTGCGGACGATCCGTACGACATGAGGTGCGGCGTCAATCCTCGGACCGGACCGCCGGGTTGACGGTGCCGGTGGCTGGTCACGATTGGGACACCGGTGTGTATCATCGGCCGCAAGGGCAGTCCGGCACCCGACAGCCCGTTCGCGCTCGAAACACATCTGGACTCGTCGGCCCGGTCGGTCCGGCCGGAGCACCGGCTCCTGAGTCCGCCAACGCTAGAAGGACGAGGTCCCGCGGTGAAGAAGCTCCTCCTGGTCGCCCTGGTCGCCCTCGGCGGCTTCTTTGTCTACCGTCAGGTCCAGGCGGACCGCGCCGAGCAGGACCTGTGGACCGAGGCCACCGACCCGGTTCCGGCCGGTCGCTGAGCCCCGGACGATCTGACGATCGACGGTCTTCGGAGGCGCTGACCGGCGCCTCCCGAACCGGTCGGCCCGCTCACTCGATCGGACCGGCCGGTTCCCCCAGGGGGACGGCTCTCGGAAACACGCCGGAACCCGGTACGCTAGTGCCCGTCGGCACGCGCCGTGCCGTCGAGGGGCATTAGCTCAGTTGGTAGAGCGCTGCCTTTGCAAGGCAGATGTCAGGAGTTCGAGTCTCCTATGCTCCACAGCGCCTGAACGGCGGTCGACCCTTCCGGGTCGGCCGCCGTTCGGCGTTCCCGGGGTCCTAGGGCGTGTCGTCCTCGGTGGGCTCGGCGGCTCCGGCCGCCTCCTCGGGGGTGAGGCCGTTCACCGGGGAGGTGGCGGCGGTCGCACCGGCCGGCCGGTGGGACTGCGGGGCCGGGGGCTCGACCAGCCACTCCGGGTTGCTGTGCCGGCGCCACCACTGCCAGGCGACCAGCCCGCCGCCGACCGCCAGCACCCCGGCCAGCAGCAGCCCGGCCGTCGTCCGGCCGCCGCACCGCTGCTGCCGCTTCGCGTTCCGGGCGGCCAGCTCGTTGATCTCGGCCGAGCTGACGTGGCCCTGGAGGGCGGTCAGCGCGGCGGCGCCGCGGGACTGGGCCTCGTGGGCGACCGGGGAGACCGCGGCCCGGGCCTCCTCGACGGCCTGGGCGACCCTGGGGCCGACCGTGCCGCGCGCCTGGTCGGCGGCGCGGGCGGCGGACAGGCGGGCCGCCAGAGCGGCCTCCTGGGCCCGGTGGAGGGCCCGCAGTGTGTTCTGCTGGGCCTCGGGCGGCAGGTTGGCGAAGGCCTGGCCGAACTGCGGGGCGAGGTGCCGGTCGTACTGGACACGGAGGGTGTGGGCGGCCTGGGCGGCCTTGGGGCCGAGGGCGTCCAGGGCGGGCCCGAGGCGCTGCTTGGCGCCGTCCGCGAACTGTGCGGCGGAGTCCCGGGTCCTGGTGGCGGTGTCACGGGCCGAGTCCGAAAAGCTCACGAGTCTCTCCTCCTGGTGGCGTCCTTTATGCACATATCCACCTGAATGCTGATCATGCATCCGGATTTGTTCACCGGCACGCCGGGGTGGGCCGTACGCGGGCCCCTGCGGGGCCGTTCGGGGGCCCTGCGGGGCACCGCCGCAGTAGGCTGGCGGCTTCGGTGGTCGGCCAGGGGAAGGGGTAGCCGCTGATGCTCCCGGACGAGCCGCGAGGGTCCACGGACCGGTCCCCCGGGGCCGGGCAGCCCGACTGCCACCGGCACCCGGGGACGCCCACCGGGATCTCCTGCACCCGCTGCGAGCGGCCGATCTGCCCGCAGTGCATGGTGGCCGCCGCGGTGGGCTTCCAGTGCCCCGAGTGCGTCGGCGACGGGCACGCCGGGGCGCGGCGGGCCACCACCCGCTTCGGCGGGGCGCCGACCCTGGACGGCGGACTGGTGACCCGGACGCTGGTCGGGATCAACGTGGTGGTCTGGGTGCTGGCCGCGTACGTCCTCAACCCGCGCCTGGGCGAGGTCTGGTCGCTGGCCAGCGCCGGCCGGGCGCACGACGGGGGGCCGTACGGTGTCGCCGACGGCCCGGGCCAGTGGTACCGGCTGCTGACCGCCACCTTCCTGCACCTGGAGTGGTGGCACATCGGGCTGAACATGCTGGTGCTGCTGTGGCTCGGCCCCCCGCTGGAGGAGGCGCTCGGGCGGCTGCGCTTCCTGGCCCTCTACCTGCTCGCCGGGCTGGGCGGCAGCACCTTCGCCTTCCTGGTGGCGGGGGGCTGGATGAACTCGGTGGGGGCCTCCGGGGCCGTCTTCGGCCTGATCTCCGCCACGATCCTGATGCAGCTGCGGGACCGGGGCCCGGTCGCCCCGGCGGTGGCCTTCCTGGTCTTCAGCCTGGTGGTGACCTTCGCCCGCCCGACCATCGACTGGCGGGCGCACATCGGCGGCCTGGTGGTCGGCGGCCTGGTCGCCTTCGGCCTGATGTACGCCCCGCGCGAGCGGCGCGCCCTGGTCCAGTGGCTGACGCTGGCCGGCGCGGTGGCCCTGGAAGCGGTGCTGCTGCTGACCGGGATGGCCCTGTACGGCGCGTGACGCCCCGGACATTTGTCCACAGCGGGTGCGGAGTTGTGCACAGGCCGTGCGGTGATCGGGCTGTGGACTGTTGTTCTACGCGTGTCCTGCTGTGCGGTTCGTCCGCGTCCCGGGAGTTGTGCACAGCTGTGGACGGTGGTGCGGCGCGAAGTTATCCACAGGCCGTGGGGACTTTTCCCCAGTGTGGATAACCATGTGGATAAGCCCGACCGTCCGATGGTGGGACGGTCCGATGATGGGCGTGCCGATGACACCGCGACCGGTCGCGGGCACGCCTGAGCGCCACTCCGGGACCGGGGTCCGGAGCGGCGCTCAGGACTCGGGATCGAGCCTCAGGACGCGCGGAGCGTCACTTCCACTGGGTGGAGACGCCGAACCCGGCCGCGATGAAGCCGAAGCCGACCAGGATGTTCCAGTTCCGCCAGCTCTCCACCGGGTAGCTGCCGCTGGTCACGTAGTAGGTGACGATCCACACCAGGCCGATCAGGAACAGTGCCAGCATCAGCGGTGCGACCCAACTACGGCCCGAGCTGATCTTCACCGCGGTCGTAGCCGGCGGGGTGTAGTCGGACTTCTTGCGGAGTCGAGACTTCGGCACGAGGAGCTCTCCTGTCGATGCGCTGTGAGACCGCGCAGGGGTGCAGCGGGCGAGACGCCGACGGACGGTCGAGGAGAGTGCTCTGGGACCACTCCCACGCCTGCCACCGGCGTCCGTTAGCGTAGTGGCTCGGCGGGTCTCAAGGAGATAAGGGTACGGTGACTAATTTGTCGATTCCCCCCGGGAAGGCCGTCACCCCCCGTTCCGGCACCCGAATTGTCGGACGTGCCCTGACCTGCACCGTGTTCGCGCTCGCCGGTCTGCTCTTCTACATCAGCGCGCAGACCGCCCGCGGCACCGACCTGCGGACCGACAACTCGCTGCTGAGCCTCGGCGACGTCATCCGCCAGCGCAGCGGGCAGAACCAGCAGGCGCAGTCCCAGCTGGCCGACCTCCAGTCCCGGGCGCAGGAGCTCACCGAGCAGCAGGGCCACGACCCCGCCGACACGGCCCGGCTGGACGGCCTGCGGCTCGGCGCGGCCCTGGAGCCGCTCCAGGGCGGCGGGTTGACCGTCACCCTCAACGACGCCCCGCCGAACGCCACCGCGCGCATCCCCGGGGTCCCGGAGCCCGGCGTCAACGACCTGGTCATCCACCAGCAGGACATCCAGGCCGTGGTCAACGCGCTGTGGCGGGGCGGCGCGGCCGGCGTCCAGGTGATGGACCAGCGGCTGATCTCCACCAGCGCCGTCCGCTGCGTCGGCAACACCCTGCTGCTCCAGGGCCGGGTCTACTCCCCGCCGTACGTGGTCAAGGCGGTGGGCCGGACCGACGCCCTGCGGTCGGCCGTCGAGGGGGACCCGACGATCCGCAACTACCTGCAGTACGTCCAGGCGTACGGCCTGGGCTGGAAGGTCCAGGAGAGCGGGGACCTCACGCTGCCCGGGTACTCCGGCACGACCGAGCTCCGGTCCGCGGGCGGCCAGCCGTAACGCGGCGGCAGTAGGGGTGGACCGGCCTCACGGCCGTGGATACCGGGTCTACTCTTGAGCCCAGTCCGCTACCTAGAGGGAGCACCATGTACGGCTTCATCTGGCGTCACCTCCCGGGGAACGCCCTGGTCAAGGCCGTCATCTCGGTGCTCCTGATCCTGGGGATCGTCTACCTCCTCTTCACCTACGTCTTCCCGTGGGCGGAACCGCTGCTCCCCTTCGGCGACGTCACAGTGGACGGCGGCGACGGCGCCCCGGCCGGCTGACCCGGCCGGCCCGGAACTTCCCCCCAGTACCGCATCCCACGGAGAGCACGCGCGCATGACCACCCAGTCGACCCCGCCCCGCATCCTGGTCGTGGACAACTACGACAGCTTCGTGTTCAACCTGGTCCAGTACCTGTACCAGCTCGGCGCCACCTGCGAGGTGGTGCGCAACGACGAGGTGACCGTCGAGCACGCCGTCCGCCGGGCGGGGGAGGAGGGCTTCGACGGGGTGCTGCTCTCCCCCGGGCCCGGATCGCCCGAGGAGGCCGGGGTCTGCATCGCGATGGTGCACCACTGCGCGGCGATCGGGCTGCCGGTGTTCGGCGTCTGCCTGGGCCTCCAGTCGATCGCGGTGGCGTACGGCGCGGTGGTCGGCCGGGCGCCCGAACTGCTGCACGGCAAGACCTCGCCGGTCGAGCACCAGGACGGCGGGGTGTTCGAGGGCCTGCCCTCGCCGCTGACCGCGACCCGCTACCACTCGCTGGCCGTCGACCCGGCCACCGTGCCGGACGAGCTGGTGGTCACCGCCCGGACCGGCAGCGGCGTGGTCATGGGCCTGCGGCACCGTGAACTGCCGGTCGAGGGCGTGCAGTTCCACCCCGAGTCGGTGCTGACCGAGGGCGGGCACCGGATGCTCGCCAACTGGCTGGCGGAGTGCGGCTTCCCGCAGGCCGTGGACCGGTCGGCCGGGCTCGCCCCGGTGATCGGCCGGGGCTGAGCCGCGTGACCGCGGTACGTCCGGAGGGGCGTTACCAGTCGGAGCAGGAGCAGGGCCCGTACGGCGGCCCGCCGCAGTACGCCGGCGGTCCGTACCAGGGCGCGGAGCCCGGTGCCCCGCAGTACGGCGCCCCGCAGTACGGCGGGGCCGTGCAGGCCCGGCCGTACCCGGGGGAGCCGGCCGCTGCGGGCGCGCCCGAGGACGGCTGGGGCGTCTACGAGCAGGCCGAGCGGCCCGTCGAGGGCGGGCCCGAGTACCCGTGGCTGCCCGACCAGACCCTCCAACTGCGGCTGCCCGTCGAGGGCGGCGACCCGGCGGCCGAGCCCGTCGCGCCCACCGGCGGCCGGGCCGAGCGCCGGCGGGCCGCCCAGGGCCGGACCGCCGTCCGCACCGGCGGCGGCCGGCGCCGCGCCAAGGGCCGGGGAGCCGCGGGGCCCCGCCCCAAGGAGTCCGCGGTCGTGGTGGCGGCCCGCCTCGTCGGCGAGCTGTGCATCACCCTCGGCGCGGTGATGCTGCTGTTCGTCGCCTACCAGCTCTGGTGGACCAACGTGCAGGCCGACGCGGCCGCCAACAGTGCCCGGGACCAGCTGGAGCAGCAGTTCGACGCCCAGCCGCCCGGTGCGGGGCAGCCCGCCGCCGACCCGAACAAGCCCGAGGCGTTCGCGCCCGGCAAGGGCTTCGCCATCGTCTACCTGCCCAAGCTGGGGTTGAAGTTCCCGATCGCCGAGGGCACCGACAAGGCGGCGGTGCTCGACAAGGGCCTGGTCGGCCACTACCCCGGCACCGGGATGCCGGGCGACCCGGCGGGCAACTTCGCGCTGGCCGCGCACCGCAACACCCACGGCGAGCCGTTCCGGTACATCAACGAGCTGGGCAAGGGCGACAAGGTCGTGGTGGAGACCGCGACCGGGTACTACACGTACGAGATCACCGGGGGGATCCCGCAGACCTCCCCCAGCAACGTGAGCGTGATCAAGCCGGTGCCGAACGGCTCCGGGTACGCCGGGCCGGGCCGCTACATCACGCTGACCACCTGCACCCCGGAGTTCACCTCCAAGTTCCGCCTCATTGTCTTTGGCAAGATGATCGAGGAGCGGCCGCGCAGTCAGGGCAAACCGGCCGCGATCACGGGCGGATAGCCGCCCGGTACCGGTTTCGGAGGGGGAGCACCGCAGATGCAGGACGACGGGACCACGCGGCCGGCCGGTACGGCGGAGGAGGCCTTCCCCCCACCGGGAGGGGAGGGCCGCAAGGGCCGTGGCCGGGCGCTGGCCGCGCTCGGGGTGTTCGGCGAGCTGCTGATCACCCTGGGCCTGGTGCTCGGCCTGTTCGTGGCCTACTCGCTCTGGTGGACCAACGTGCAGGCGGACGCCTCCGCCGCGCACGCCGCGGACCGGCTGCGCGGCTCCTGGGCGGCCGGTCCGACCGCCGGCCCGCCGGGCGGGAGCGGCACGGCGCCCGCGCCCGCCGCGGTGCCCGCGATCGGGGACGACGTGGGCTTCCTGCACGTCCCGGCGATGGGCCGGGACTTCCAGGTGCTGATCCGGATGGGTACCTCCACCGCCGTCCTGGACGAGGGCGTGGCGGGCGTCTACGAGCAGCCCTACAAGTCCGCGATGCCCTGGGACGAGACGGGCAACTTCGCGCTGGCCGCCCACCGGGACGGCCACGGTGCCAAGTTCCACGACCTGGACGCCGTCCAGCGGGGCGCCGCGATCGTGGTGGAGACCAAGGACAAGTGGTACGTCTACAAGGTCGACAACACCCTCCCGGAGACCTCCAAGTACGACACCGGCATCGTCGCGCCCGTCCCGGTGAGTTCCGGGTACGCCGGCCCCGGCCGGTACATCACCCTGACCACCTGCACGCCGGTGTACACCTCGCGCTACCGGATGGCCGTCTGGGGGAGCCTGGTCCGGGTGGACCCCATGGACGCCAAGCGCACCCTGCCGCCGGAGCTGCGCTGATCCGAGGGCCCGGCCGAACGCAACGCCGGAACGGAACGCCCGAGGGCCCGTCGCGAACTCCGCGACGGGCCCTCGGGCGTTCTCACCGCTCCCGCTCCCCGGTGTCAGAACCAGGGGAAGAGGGGCGGCTTAGTTGTTGCCCCCTTTGCCGGGGGGTGTGGTGTTGGGGTCCCCCCCTTTGGCCGGATCGGCCGGCCGGGTGATCAGCTGCACCTGGGTGTTCGGGTCCACCTGGCTGCCGGCGCCCGGGTTGCTCTGCACCACGACCGCGTTCGGGTCCTGCGGACCGGCGATCACGGTGTAGGTCAGGCCGAGCTTCGCCAGCTTGTCGCCGGCGTCCGAGAGCTTGACGTTCTGCAGCGGCGGGATCTGCGGCTTGTCCGGCGCCTTGAAGATCGTCAAGATGATCTTGGTGTTGGCCGGGACCTTGGTGTTGGCCTGGACCGACTGCTGGGCCACGGTGTTGGCCTTGGTCGGGTCGTTGGTGGTCGTGGTCTTCGAGGCGTCCACCTGGAAGCCGGCGGCCTGCAGCGTGTTCGTCGCGTCGTCCTTCTGCGCGCCGACCACGTTCGGGACGGTCTGCTTGGTCTTGCCCTGGGAGACCGTGAGCTTGACCGGGGCGCTCGGGTCCGCGGAGGTGCCGGCCGGGGGGTCCTGGGAGAGCACGGTGTCCTGCGGCGCGGTGTCGTCGTCCTTGTAGTCCGGCGTGGCGATGTTGGTGAAGCCGGCCGCCGTCAGGGCCTGCATCGCCTGGTCCTTGGTCTTGCCGGTCACGGACGGCATCTGGGTCTTGGCCGGACCGGAGGAGACCTGGACGGTGAGGTGGGCGTCCTCGGCGACCGAGGTGCCCGCCGTCGGGGTCTGGGTGCAGACCTGGTCCTTCTTGACGTTGGTGTCCGGGCAGGCGATCTTGTCGCCCTCGGTGACCACCAGCTTGGAGCCGGCCGCGGCCGCGGCGGTCCTGGCGTCCGCCAGGCTCTTGCCGACCAGGTTCGGCGCCGTGACCTTCGGGGCGTCCTTGGTGCCCTTGTCGCTGAACATCGCCTGGGCCACGAAGAAGGTGCCGACCAGGACCAGCACGGCGGCCACCGCCAGGACGATCCAGGAGGTGTTGCTCTTCTTCTGCCGGTCGTCGCCGCGCCGGCCGCCCCGGCCGTAGCCGTCGTCGTAGCCGTCGTGGCCGCCCGCGCCACCGGCGGAGGTCTGGCCGTAGCCGTCGTCCTGGTAGCCGGAGGCCTGCGGCAGCATGGTGGTCGGGCCGCCGGGCTGCTGCGGCAGCACGTTGGTCTGGCCGTACGGGTCGTGCTGCTGCGGGTAGCCGTTCTGGTCGTAGCCGTACCCGGCGGCGCCCATGCCGTAGGCGGCCTGCTGGGCGGCGGCGACCGGGAGGCCGTCGAGGAAGCGCTCGATGTCGTCGCGCATCTCGTCGGCGCTCTGGTACCGGTAGTCGCGCTCCTTGGCGAGCGCCTTGAGCACGATCGCGTCGATCTCCGGCCGCACCTCGGGGTCGAAGACCGACGGCGGCTGCGGCTCCTCCCGGACGTGCTGGTAGGCCACCGCGACCGGGGAGTCGCCGACGAACGGCGGCCGGACGGTCAGCAGCTCGTAGAGCAGGCAGCCGGTGGAGTAGAGGTCGGAGCGGGCGTCGACCTGCTCGCCCTTGGCCTGCTCGGGGGAGAGGTACTGGGCGGTGCCGATCACGGCCGAGGTCTGGGTCATGGTCATCCCGGCGTCGCCCATCGCGCGGGCGATGCCGAAGTCCATGACCTTGACGTTGCCCTGCCGGGTCAGCATCACGTTGGCCGGCTTGATGTCGCGGTGCACGATCCCGGCCCGGTGCGAGTACTCCAGGGCCTGGAGGATGCCGATGGTCATCTCCAGCGCCCGCTCGGGCAGCAGCCGGCGGCCGGAGTGCAGCAGCTCGCGCAGCGTGGACCCCTCGACGTACTCCATCACGATGTACGGGATGGAGATCCCGTCGATGTAGTCCTCGCCGGTGTCGTACACGGCGACGATCGCGGGGTGGTTCAGGGACGCCGCCGACTGTGCCTCGCGGCGGAAACGGGCCTGGAACGACGGATCCCGCGCCATGTCGGCCCGGAGCGTCTTCACTGCGACGGAACGGCCGAGCCGGGTGTCATGGCCGAGGTACACCTCGGCCATGCCGCCGCGTCCGAGGACGCCGCCGAGCTCGTACCTGCCGCCGAGGCGACGAGGCTCTTCCATAGTTCCGACCCTCTCCTTCACCCGCCGGTGAGGTTGTGACGTAGATGTCCCCGCACGCTCTGGGTGACGCCGCGCGGGCCGAGACCGGTTCTCCGGCCGGGCCGTGCACCGCCTCGCGGGCGGCAACGGGCACACCCGCTGCTGGCGGATACGCTACCGGTCGCACCGCACCGGACCGGAGTCAGCCGTCGGCCGATATCAGACCGGTATCCGGACGGGGGTGCCGATCGTGACTTTCGCCTCACCGTCGCCCTACTTGCCGAGCGCGGCCTGCATCACCGCCTTGGCGATCGGGGCCGCGAGGCGGCCGCCGCTGATGCCGTCGCGGTTCTGGGAGCCGTCCTCGACCACCACCGCGACCGCGACCGACTGGCCGTCCGAGGTCTTGGCCCAGGAGGTGAACCAGGCGAACGGCAGGCCGGCGTTGTCCTCGCCGTGCTGGGCGGTGCCGGTCTTGCCGCCGACCTGGAGACCGGGGATCTTGGCGTTGGTGCCGGTGCCGTTCTCGACCACCGAGACCATCAGGTCCTGCATCTTCTGCGCGGTGGCCGGGCTCATCGCCTGGGAGAACTGCTTCTCGGTGTGCTTGGAGATGGTGGTCAGCGAGGCCGAGCGCTCCTGGTCGACCAGGTACGGCTGCATCAGGCTGCCGTTGTTGGCGATCGCCGCGGAGACCATGGCCATCTGCAGCGGGGTGGCGCGGGTGTCGTGCTGGCCGATCGAGTCCTGGGCGGTGCCGTCCAGGCTGGGGCTGTCCGGGAAGATGCTCTTCTCCGAGCGGACCGGGGTGTCCACCGTGCTGTTGAAGCCGAACTTCTCGGCCTGCGCCCGCATCTTGTCCTTGCCGAGGTCGGCGCCCATCTTGGCGAAGACCGTGTTGCAGGACTGGTCCATCCCGGACTCGATGGTGGCGTTCTCGCAGCGCTCGTTGGGGCTCTCGTTCTTGAGCACCGTCTGGGTGTTGGGCAGGGTGTACGGGTCCGGCGTCTTCGTGGCGTCGTTGACGCCCTGGTAGAGGCCGTTCTCGAACGCGGCGGTGGCGGTGACCAGCTTGAAGGTCGAGCCGGGCGGGTAGGTCTCGCGCAGCGCCCGGTTGAGCATCGGCTTGTTCGGGTCCGCGTTGAGGTCCTGCCAGGACTTGGTGTCGCCGCTCTCGCCGCCGGCGAAGGTGCCCGGGTCGTAGGACGGGGTGGAGACCAGGGCCAGGATCGCACCGGTCTTCGGGTCGAGCGCGACCACCGCGCCCTTCTTGTCGCCCAGGCCGTCGAAGGCGGCCTTCTGCACCTTGGCGTTGATCGTCGTGACGACGTCGCCGCCGCGCTTCTGCTCGCCGGTCAGCATGTCCAGGGTGTTGCGGAAGAACAGCCGGTCGTCGGTGCCCGAGAGGATGCCGTCCTCCAGGTTCTCCAGCCCGCTGGAGCCGTAGGCCTGCGAGGAGTACCCGGTGACCGGCGCGTACATCGCGCCGTCCTTCCAGGAGCGCTTGTACTTGTAGCGCAGCCCGTTCACGAAGTCGGAGTTGGTGACCGGCTGGCCGCTGACGATGATGTTGCCGCGCGGGTGGGCGTAGCGGTCGTACAGCTGGCGCTTGTTGTTCTTGTTGGAGGCCAGCGCGTCGGCCTGGACGCCCTGCACCCAGTTGGTGCGCACCATCAGCGCCAGGATCAGCACCAGGCAGAAGATCGAGACCCGTCGGATCGGCTTGTTCATCGGGCGGGTCCTCCCTGGCCCTCGGGGACCGGGGCCGGTTCGACCCCGGGACGTCGGGCGCTGTCGCTGATCTTGAGCAGGATCGCGACCAGCGCCCAGTTGGCGACCACGGACGAACCGCCCTGCGCGAGGAACGGCATGGTCATACCGGTCAGTGGGATCAGCCCGGTGACCCCGCCGGCCACCACGAAGACCTGCAGCGCCATCGCCGAGGCGAGCCCGACGGCGAACAGCTTGCCGAAGGGGTCGCGGGCGGCGAGGGCGGTGCGCAGGCCGCGCTGCACCAGCAGGGCGTACAGCAGGAAGATCGCCATCAGGCCGGTCAGTCCGAGCTCCTCGCCGAAGGAGCCCAGGATGAAGTCGCTCTTGGCGGCGAAGTTGATCAGCCAGGAGCGGCCCTGGCCGAGGCCGGAGCCGGTCACCCCGCCGGAGCCGAGCGCCATCAGCGACTGGCCGATCTGCTCGGTGGCGCCCTTGGGCGGGGTCGGCGCGAAGGCGGCCATCGGGTCGAGCCAGGCGTCGATGCGGACCTTGACGTGGCTGGTGGTCATGGCCACCGCGACCGCGCCGCCGACCGACATCAGCAGGCCGAACAGGATCCAGCTGGTCCGCTCGGTGGCGACGTAGAGCATCACCACGAACAGGCCGAAGAACAGGAAGGACGTGCCGAGGTCGTTCTCGAAGACCAGGATCAGCAGGCTGAGCAGCCAGATCACGACGATCGGGCCGAGGTCGCGGCCGCGCGGCAGGTACAGGCCCATGAAGCGGCGGCTGGCCAGTGCCAGGGCGTCCCGCTTGACCATCAGGTAGCCGGCGAAGAACACGGTCAGGACGATCTTGGCGAACTCGCCGGGCTGGATGGAGAAGCTGCCCATCCGGATCCAGATCTTCGCGCCGAAGTCCTCCGCCCGGGCCGGGAAGAAGGCCGGCGCGGCCAGCAGCACCAGCGCCACCACCATCGAGATGTAGGTGTAGCGCTGCAGCACCCGGTGGTCCTTCAGGAAGACCATCACACCGATGAACAGGGTGACCCCGAGGGCCGACCACATCAGCTGGTTGCGGGCCGCCGGGAAGTTGCCGCTGAGCAGGTGGCCCGCCTTGTCCAGGCGCCAGATCATCACCACGCCCAGCCCGTTCAGCAGGGTGGCGATCGGCAGCATCAGCGGGTCCGCGTACGGCGCGAAGCGGCGCACCAGCAGGTGCGCGACCAGGGCCAGCGAGCCCATCCCGAGGCCGTAGCCGAGCATCCCGGTCGGGAGCCGGGAGTCCATCGCCAGGCCCACGTTGGCGTACGCCAGGATCGGCAGCAGCACGGCGAAGACCAGCAGGGCCAGTTCGGTGTTGCGGCGGTTCGGTGCGCCCTGGAGCGAGATGGTGGTGTTGCCGCGGCGTCGCGGCACGACACGCCCGCCCGCCGCCCGGCGTCGGGAGCCGGTGCGGGCGGTGTCGCCGCTCAGGTCGTAGCTGCTCACGTGGTGACCGCTCCCTGACGGCCGGCGGGCCCGTTCCGGGCGGACCTATGTCGGATCAAGGACGTCACGGCTTCGGGCAGGCTTCGGCCCGGCTGCGCTCGTCGTCGGACAGTGCGGGTTGCTGGGGCGGCTGGGCCTGCTCGCTCGGGGCGGCCGCCGGGGGGGTGGCGTTCGGCGTCGGGGCGGCGGTGCCGGGGGCGGACGGGGTCGTCGTCGCGGACGGCGCGGCCGCGCCCGGGGAGCGGGGCTTCTCCCGCTCGCCGGGGGTGGTCGGGGTGGCGGCCACGAACGCGGTCCTGGTGGCCGTGGTGCCCTGGGTGCCCTGCGGGGCCGCGGTGTTCACGGTGGCGGCCTTCTGGCACAGCTTGGCCCAGTCCACCAGGGTGCCCATGGTCTTCTGGGCGTCCGACAGGCTGCCGACCGAGATGGTCCGGTTCACCTGGGCGCGCTGGTCCTGCGGCAGCCACTTCAACGGCGCGTCGCTGTGCGACTCGTGCACCGAGGACAGGCTCAGCCCGGCCAGGTTCTGGTTGACGCCCTGGTAGATGGCGACGTGGTCGCCGTCCTCGCCGATGTAGTACTGGTCCTGGGTCCACCGGTAGCCGAAGTACCCGGCGCCGCCGAGCAGGCCGAGCGTGACCAGGACGGCCAGCGGGACGGTCAGGCCCCGGCGCTTGCGCCGGGAGGGCTGCTCCCCGTCGAACTCCTCGGTGCCGTACACCGAGGGCTCGGCCGGGTAGCCGTAGCCGCCGTCGCCCTCGTAGCCCTCGGCGGGGCCGAAGGCGTTCCCGGCCGCGTCGTAGCCCTCGGCCGGGCCGAAGGCGCCCTGCGGGCCGCGGCCCAGGCCGGCGGCGCGGCCGGCCGGGGTGTCCGCGATCGAGCGGTCGGCGGCGGTCGAGGACGGCGGGGTCTCGGCGACCGCGCCGACGACCACCGGGACGTCGTTGAACTGGCCGCTCATGGTGTCCGTGGCGCCGACGTCGATGACGTCCGCCACGATGCAGGTGATGTTGTCCGGACCGCCGCCGCGCAGCGCGAGCTGGATCAGCTCCTGCACGGTCTGCTCGGGCGAGTAGTAGCTGCCCAGGGTGTCCTGGAGGGTCTGGTGGCTGACCGGGCCGGAGAGGCCGTCCGAGCAGATCAGGTAGCGGTCGCCGGCCCGGACCTCGCGGATCGAGAGGTCCGGCTCGACCTGGCCGCGGCCGTCCAGGGCCCGCATCAGCAGCGAGCGCTGCGGGTGGGTCTCGGCCTCCTCGGGTGTGATCCGGCCCTCGTCGACCAGGCGCTGCACCCAGGTGTGGTCCTGGGTGATCTGCACCAGCGAGCCGTCGCGCAGCAGGTAGGCGCGGGAGTCGCCGACGTGCACCAGGCCCATCCGCTGGCCGGTCCAGAGCATGGCCGTCAGGGTGCAGCCCATGCCCTCCAGCTGCGGGTCCTCCTCGACCATCTGCCGGAGCCGGTCGTTGGCGCCCTGGACGGCGTCGCCCAGCAGGGTCAGCAGGTCCGCGCCCGGCACGTCCTCGTCCAGCCGGACGATCGAGCCGAGCACCTCGGAGGAAGCGACCTCGCCGGCCGCGGCGCCGCCCATGCCGTCGGCCACGGCCAGCAGCCGCGGCCCGGCGTAGCCGGAGTCCTCGTTCCCCTCCCGGATCAGTCCCTTGTGGGAGCCGGCGGCGAAGCGCAGCACCAGGGTCATGCGACCTGTGCCCCCCTCTGGGTCTTGGACGGGATGCTGTCCCTCATGCGCTACTACTTCCGCAGTTCGATGACGGTCCTGCCGATACGGATCGGCGTGCCCGGCTGGAGCGGAGTGGGCGCGGTCAGGCGCTGCCGGTCCAGATAGGTGCCGTTGGTGGAGCCTAGATCCTCGACCGTCCACTGCCCAGTCTGATCCGGATAGATCCTGGCATGCCGGGAGGACGCGTAGTCGTCGTCCAGCACGATGGTCGAGTCGTGCGCCCGGCCCAGCGTGATGGTCTGGCCCTGGAGGGCGACCGTCGTTCCGGCCAGCGAGCCCTGGACGACCACCAGCTGGGTCGGGGCGCCGCGGCGGCGGCCGCCGCCGCCCTGGGTCTGGGCCGCCGGGGCGCTGTTGCCGGGGGCGGGGGCCGCGGGACGTCCGGGTGCCGAGGAGGGCGCCGCAGCGGCTCCGGACGCGGTGGCGGCACCGCCGCCGCGACGGGAGCTGCGGGGGTTCACCTTGGTGCCGAACAGGTCGCTGCGGATCACCTGGATCGCGACGATGACGAACAGCCACAGCACGGCCAGGAAGCCCAGCCGCATGACCGTGAGGGTCAGTTCTGACATGGCCGTCCCGCCAGTCGGTGAGCGAGGCGCGCGAACAACTCGGACACTACCCTTCGACCTGCCGGTAGACGATGGTGGTGGAGCCCACGACGATTCGGGAGCCGTCGCGGAGCGTAGCGCGCTGGGTGTGCTGCCCGTCCACCACGATGCCGTTGGTGGAGCCCAGGTCGAGGACCATCGAAGGGGTGCCCGGGCGGATCTCGGCGTGCTTGCGGGAGACCCCGGGGTCGTCGATCCGGACGTCCGCCTCGGTCGAGCGGCCGAGGACGCAGGCCGCGCCGGTGATCTGGTGGCGGGCGCCGTTCACCTCGATCCAGCGGCGGACCGAGGTGCCGTGGCCGGCTCCGGGGAAGGCGCGGACGTTGCCGCCGGCCGGAGGGCCCGGGGGCATCGCGGGGGGCGCGGCCGGCGGCGGGGGCGCGCTGTACTGCCCGGCGCCGCCCTGCTGCCACGGTGCGCCGGGGGCCGGTGCGGCCGGCTGGCGGTCGTAGCCGGGCTGCTGCTGCGGGGCGAACTGCTGGGGTTCCTCGGAGGCCAGGGTGCGGCTGCGCACCCGGTAGAGGCCGGTGTCCAGGTCGTCGGCCTTCTCCAGGTTCACCTGGAGCGGGCCCATGAAGGAGTACCGCTGGGCCTCGGCGTACTCGCGGACCATGCCGGCCAGCTCGGCGCCGAGCTGCCCCGAGTAGGGGCTGAGCCGCTCGTGGTCGTGCGGGCTGAGCTCGACGATGAAGTCGTTCGGCACGACGGTGCGGTCGCGGTTCCAGATGCTCGCGTTGTTGTCGCACTCGCGCTGCAGAGCGCCGGCGATCTCCACGGGCTGGACCTCGGACTTGAACACCTTGGCGAAGGTGCCGTTGACGAGACCCTCCAGCCGCTGCTCGAACTTCTTCATCATCCCCATGGGGCACCCCCTTCCAGGGTTCGTTCGCCTGCCTGCCGACCGGGGTCCGCCGCGGAGGTGTCCTCGGGGGAGTCGGTCGTGCCTACTTGCGGTACTTCCGTACTGATCGTATCCACGCCGGGCCCTTCCGTACGGTTCCCGGACCGCGTGGTGCCGGGGGGTGGGCTCGGACACACAGGGTGACGCATTCCGGGTGCGGCACGCCAGGTCTGCCCGTCGGAGCGGTGCACCGCGCTCCGCCCGTCCGTTCGTCGCGCGGCCGTTCGGACGTGGTCGGTCTCCCCGGGAAACGGATTCGGAGCAGCCCCCCAGGTCGTGCTACTGTTTTCCACGTCGGAAGGGCCGCCCGAAAGGGAGCCGGACCGGGGAAACGCGAAGACCACATGGTACCGAGCGGCTCCGCGGAACGGACGGCAGTGAAGACGACACCCATGCGCGGGTGGCGGAATAGGCAGACGCGCTGGATTCAGGTTCCAGTGCCCGAAAGGGCGTGGGGGTTCAACTCCCCCCTCGCGCACAGCGAAGCCCCGCAGATCTTCGGATCTGCGGGGCTTTCTCGTTGTCCCGCGCCGCCGGCCCCGCCCCGGAGGGCCGGGCCGGAGCGGGCGGGTCAGGACTGGCCGGCCGGGAGGTCGGCGCGGACCTCGAAGCCGCCGTCCTGGGTCGGACCGGCGGTGAGGGTGCCGCCCAGCAGCTGGGCGCGCTCGCGCAGCCCGACCAGGCCGTGGCCGCCGCCCGGCAGGGTCTCGGCCGGGCGGACCGGCGGCGCCTCGTTGCGGACCTCGACCCGCAGCCGGCGGCCCTTCGCCCGGACCCGCACGTGCACCACCGCCTCCGGGGCGTACTTGGTGATGTTGGTGAGCGCCTCCTGGACGGTGCGGTAGGCGGCCCGTTCGACCGCCTCCGGCCACGGGCGGTCACCGGGGTTCAGCTCGGAGTCGGCGGCCAGCCCGCTCTCCGCGATCAGCCGGGGCAGGTCGGCCAGCCGGGGCTGCGGGGCGAGCGGGGCGTCCGGGCGGGGGCCGCCGGTGCTGCGCAGCACCCCGACCATCTGGCGCAGCTCCTCCAGGGTCCGGACGGACAGCTCGCGGATGGTGCGGGCGGTGGTCGCGGCGGCCGGGTCGGTGGTGCTCACCTGGAGCGCGCCGGCCTGGATGCTGATCAGGCTGACCTGGTGCGAGACCACGTCGTGCATCTCCCGGGCCAGCCGGCCGCGCTCGCTGATCAGCACCCGTTCGGCGAGCAGCCGGCTCTCCCGCTCCTGGCCGCGGGTCAGTTCGTCCAGCCGGGCGGCCAGCTCCCGCCGGGTGCGGGAGAGCAGTCCGGTGGCGGCCGGGCCGGCGGAGAGCATCACGGCCTGGATGGCGTCCAGGGCGGTGTTCCGGCTGAGCTCGACCAGCGGGTTCGGCAGCGGCCAGTGGAAGAAGTCGACCAGGGTGAACAGGGCCGCGCAGGGGAACAGCACCGCGGCCCTGGGGCGCTCGGTGGCGACCGTGTAGACGGCGGTGATCGGGGCCAGCCAGATCGCCTCCACCCAGGTGCCGGGCATGGTGAGCAGCAGCACCGTCACCGGGAAGCGGCGCCGCCAGAACAGCGCCACGGCGGCCAGCACGGAGAGCGTCACCTGCCACCAGGTGGAGTCCCGGGACACCAGGGCGGCGTCCATCAGGGAGTACAGGACGGGCAGCAGCACCATCGGCCAGGGGGCGGTGCACCAGGCCGGCAGCCGTCGGGACGGCAGCTGGTCGGCGGCCGTCATGCCCCGTCGCCGGGCTTGGGCCGCACCAGGCCGGCCCGGTGGGCGAGCACGGCGGCCTGCACCCGGTTGGCGGCGCCGAGCTTGCCGAGGATCGCGCTGATGTGGTCCTTGACCGTGCCGGTGCCGAGGAAGAGCCGGTCGGCGATCTCGGCGTTGGACAGGCCCTCGCCGAGCAGGGCCAGCACGTCCAGCTCGCGGCCGGTCAGGGTGCGGGCCAGCGCGGTGGCCTCGGCGTCCGGGCCGCCGCCGTCCACGTAGCCGCCGATCACGGTGCGGGTGACGGTCGGGGAGAGGATGTTGCCGCCCGCGGCGAGCACTCGGACGGCGTGCACCAGCTGCTCGGGGGCGGTGTCCTTGAGCAGGAACCCGGTCGCGCCGGCCCGCAGCGCGGTGCCGATGTACTCGTCGGTGTCGAAGGTGGTGAGCATCGCGACGGCCGGCGGGTCGGGCAGGGCGCGCAGGCGGCGCAGCACCGAGATGCCGTCGAGGTCGGGCATCCGGATGTCGAGCAGCACCACGTGCGGGCGCAGGCGCTGGACGTGCTCCTCG
Organism: Kitasatospora sp. NPDC059088; assembly: GCF_042738155.1. Taxonomy (NCBI): domain Bacteria; kingdom Bacillati; phylum Actinomycetota; class Actinomycetes; order Kitasatosporales; family Streptomycetaceae; genus Kitasatospora; species Kitasatospora sp. NPDC059088. The sequence goes on from NZ_JBHYGR010000048.1 coordinate 60,780, forward strand.
GCCTGTCCGCCGGAGCAGTCGCCGACCACCTCCAGGTCGGGGGCGGAACCGACGATCAGGCCGAGGCCGGAGCGGACCAGGATCTCGTCGTCGACGATCAGCACGCGGGTGGTGGTGATGGGGGGCCTCCTCGGTTCGGGCGGCCGGGTTCGGTCGGTCCGCGGGGGTCGCTTTGAGAGTAGGGGTAGCCGGGGCGGGGTGCCGAACCCATGGGGGGTAAGAACCCCCGCCGTTCGGCGGGGGTGGGAATCCGCTACCCGGTTCACGCAATTTTCAGGAATGGTGCGGAACCATGGAGTTGGCTGCCTTTTCCGGCCGGTCGCTCGACGCGGGCGGTCGGTGGGCGGGGGTGGCCGGTCAGCCCGTCGGGCCCGTGCCGGCGCCCGGCGCCGGGCCGCGTGCGGATGCGCCCCACCATCTGATCGTTTGGAATTGAGCTGTGTCGTCCACTGTGAAGTCGGAGCCGTCCGCCACCTCCGCCGAGCCCCGGCCCGCCGGACCGCTCGACCGCTGGCGCCCGCGGGCCGCGGCCGCCTCGGTCTGGTACCTCCGGCTGCTGGCGCTGCTGAACGTGGCGACCGTGCTGCTGGTGCCCTGGGGGAACCAGGTCAACGAGCACAACGAGGGCGAGTACTTCACCCCGTACCTGATGACCTCCGGCCTGGCGGCCGCGGTGCTGTCGGTCTTCCTGGCGGTCGCGATGCGGCGGCGCAAGCGGGCCGCGTGGATCTTCAACGCGGCGCTCAGCAGCGTCTTCGCCCTGCTGTACCTGGCGGTCATGGTGCTGCCCGGCGAGCGCTTCAACAAGCACCCGCTCAACTACATCTCCACGGTGCTGACCTGCCTGTTCGTGTTGGCGCTGCTGATCGGGCGCAAGGAGTTCACCTCCAAGGGCGACCGCTCCAACCCGAAGACCGCGGCGGCCACCTTCGTCGGCGGGCTGTTCTTCGGCGGTGCCGTCGGCGCGCTGCTGGTCTGGATCACCAACGAGCTGAACGGGGCCGGCTGGTGGGACCTCTTCCGCTACTCGGTCGGCCGGATGATCACCATCACCCCGTCCGAGCACCTGCGCTCCGTGATCGCGGCCCCGACCTGGGTGAACGCGGCGATCAACGCGATGGGCGCGGTGCTGTTCCTGCTGGTGCTGTACGTGGCGTTCCGCAGCCCGCGCGGCAAGGAGCTGCTCAACCCCGAGGACGAGGCGAAGCTGCGCGGCCTGCTGGACAAGCAGGGCGAGCGGGACTCGCTCGGCTACTTCGCGCTGCGCCGGGACAAGGCGGTGGTCTTCTCCCCCAGCGGCAAGGCGGCGGTGACGTACCGGGTGATCGGCGGGGTCTCGCTGGCCTCGGGCGACCCGATCGGCGACCCGGAGGCCTGGCCGGGCGCGATCGAGGCCTGGCTGTCCGAGGCGCGCGAGCACGCCTGGGCGCCGGCCGTGATGGGCGCCTCCGAGGAGGCCGGGGTGATCTACGCCCGGCACGGGCTGGACGCGCTGGAGCTGGGTGACGAGGCGATCGTCGAGCTGGACGAGTTCTCGCTGGACGGCCGGGCGATGCGGGTGGTCCGGCAGGCGTACAACCGGGTCAAGCGGGCCGGGTACACGGTGCGGATCCGCCGGCACGAGGACATCTCCGAGGAGGAGATGGCGCGGCTGGTGTCCAAGGCCGACGAGTGGCGCGACGGGGCGACCGAGCGCGGCTTCTCGATGGCGCTGGGGCGGCTCGGCGACCCGGGCGACGGCCGCTGCGTGATGCTGGAGTGCAGTGACGGGGACGGCGAGCTCAAGGCGCTGCTGAGCTTCGTGCCGTGGGGCCCGGACGGGCTCTCGCTGGACCTGATGCGCCGGGCCCGGGACACCGAGAACGGCCTGATGGAGTTCATGGTCATCGAGCTGCTGCAGCGTGCGGAGGAGGTCGGGCTCAAGCGGGTGTCGCTGAACTTCGCGATGTTCCGCTCGGTCTTCGAGCGCGGTTCCAAGCTCGGTGCCGGTCCGGTGCTGCGGCTGTGGCGCTCCGTCCTCGGCTTCTTCTCGCGCTGGTGGCAGATCGAGTCGCTGTACCGCGCGAACGCCAAGTACCGGCCGATCTGGGAGCCGCGCTACCTGCTGTTCGAGAAGAGCAGCGAGATTCCCCGGATCGGCATCGCCAGCGCCCGCGCCGAGGGCTTCATCGTCGCGCCGAGCCTGCCCGCCCTGTTCCGGCGTCGGCACGCCGGGCCCGCCGTGGTGGCGCCCCGGGTGCCGGTGGCGGCCCGGGACGGGAAGGGGTAGCCCTCCGTCGGGGGGCGGAGGGGGCCGGGCGGCCGGGGGCGGAGAAGGCCATCGGTCGTACGGGGGGTCCGGAGGGGGGATTCGTCTCCCTCCTGAGGATGACCTCGATCCCCATCCATGCCGATGTGGATTTGTTAACAGGCTTCTAATGTGGGAGTAGCTGACAAGTTCGGGGATTCGGGAGAAACGGTTGTGATTCACAGGACCCACGCGGGGGGCGTGCGAAAGGGGCTGCTGGCGCGAGCCAGAAAGGCCGCTGTCGCAGAGTGGGGGACGTTGTACCTGACGGTCCGCGACGCGGTGGTGCGCAAGAAGTTCGCCGCCTTTCCGCTGGCCACGACGGCGACGTTTCTGATCCTGCTGTTCAGCATCGTCCAGCACCTGCCGGGCGGTGAGCGGTTCGTCAACCACATCGGGGTGGTGCGGGCCTCGCTGCCGCTGGAGGTCTCGCTGCTGCGGACCCCGCTGTCGTTGTACGTGCCGGCCCTGGACCTGCCGGTGTGGGGAGCACTGGCCCAGGTCTTCGTGGTCTTCGCGATCGCCGAGGTCGTGCTCGGCCGGCGGATGACGCTGGTGGTCGCCTACGCGTGCACCCTGGCGGGCACGCTGTTCGCCCGGGTCGGCGTGGCGATGGGGCCGCACCACCTGTTCGGCTTCCCGAAGTGGGTCGCCTTCGTGCGGGACACCGGGCCCTCGGCCGCGGTGGTGGCGCTGGCCATCTGCATCGCGTTCCGCACCCGGGCCTGGTTCACCGCCGCCACGGTGGTGGTGCTGATGGTCGGCGAGGCGGTCGTGCTGCCGAACCTGGCGGGCCTGGAGCACGTGGTCGCGGTGGTCACCGCGCTGCTGATCGCCGTCTCGGTCGAGGTCTTCGGGGACTTCTGGCCGCGGGTGCTGGCCGGGGTCGGCGCCGCCACCTCGGTGGCCACCGCGGCCTCCCGGGAGGTCGCGGCGGAGGCCCGGCGCCGTTCGGCGGGGGCCGTCATCCCCTGAGTGACCCTTCACCTTCCTTGTCGGCCGCGTACGGGGCGTTGCCCGTACGCGGCCGTCATGCGTGCGGGAGGGGCAGCTCGAACCAGACGACCTTGCCCACCGCCTTGCGGGCGGTGCCCCAGTGTTCGGCGAGCTTGGTGACCAGGGTGAGGCCGCGGCCGGTCTCGCCGAGCTGCTCGGCCGGTTCCAGCGAGGGCAGGTTGTGGTTGTCGTCGCTGACCTCGACCAGCAGCTTGTCCACCCGGATCAGCTGGAGCTGCACCCGGTCCCGGGCGACCCGGACGGCGTTCGTGACCAGTTCGCTGACCAGCAGCTCGGTGGTGTCGCTGAGCGCCTCCAGG
>NZ_JBHYGR010000049.1:0-54566 GCF_042738155.1 Kitasatospora sp. NPDC059088
TCAGCGTCGCGGGCCGGCCCCGTGCCCGGGCCCTGCGGGCCGGGGCGGTGGGGGACATCCCCGCCCACCCCGTGGCGTGCCGCCCCGCCCAACCGGCGCCGGTGGGGGGCCGCCGCGCGGCCCGCCTTCTCTTCACCGTAATAGTTAGGTACCTAAGTACAAATACTTAGGCACCTCACCACATTCATCGAGGAGCAACCGTGAGCAAGAAGGCCCCCGGGGCACCCCCGCCCTTCATCCTGTGGCGGGAGGTGCTGACCTCCTACGCGATGCCCGCCGTCAGCGCCGCGATCGGTGGGGCCGTCACCCGGCAGCCCCAGCTGGTCGTCGCCGCCTTCACCACCATCGGCGGCACCTCCGCCCTGGTGGCCGCCGCGCTCGGCGCCGCGCTCCGCCGCCGTCCGGCCCGGCCCGCGCCACCCCGGACACCCCGGGCACTCGCGGCCGCCGCCTCCGGGCTGTTCGCCGCCGCACTCGGCCTCGCCGCCGGCCTGGCCGCCGCGCGCTGGCTCCCACACCTGCCGCACCTCCCGCACCTGCCGGCGCTCGCCGACAGCCCCTGGCTGCGGCGGCTTCCGGTCGACCTGCCGGTCTCCTCGGCGATCGCCGGGACCATCACCACCTGGCGCTGGCGCGGCAGCCGGCCCACCCGGGAACCGCAGCACCGACTCTCCGGCAACACGACCACCCCCCGACCCGAAAGGCAGACATCATGATCGTCATCATGGGCGCCGGAGGCGCCACCGGCGGTGCCACCCTGCGCAGCCTGGCCGCCCTGGGCGCACCGACCCGCGCCCTCAGCCGCGACCCCGCCCGGCTGGCCGCCACGCTGGACGACCACACCCTCGCCCGGACCACCACCCTCCCGGCCGACGCCGCCGACCCGGCCTCGCTGCGCCGGGCGTTCCAGGGCGCGCACCAGCTGTTCCTCACCATGGCCAACGGCCCGCGCCAGGTGCAGTACGAACTGGCCGCGATCGAGGCGGCCGTCGACTGCGGCGTGGAGCACATCGTCAAGGTGTCCGCCCCCGCCGCCGAACCGGACTCCCCGGTCGCCGTCTCCCGGGGCCACCACCTGGTCGAGGAGCACCTGCGGTCGCTGCGCGTCACCACGACCGTCCTGCGGCCGTACGCCTTCCTGCAGAAGCTGCTGCTGCTGGCACCCGGCGTGGCGGCCGGCGGGGTGCTGCACGGCGCGATGGGGCAGGCCCGGTGCAACTACGTGGACGTCCGGGACATCGGCGACGCCGCGGCGGAGGTCCTGACCCGCCCGGAGCTGGCCGGCGGCAGCTACCCGCTCACCGGCGGGCGCGCCTACAGCTACCCGGAACTCGCCGCACTGCTGGGCGAGCTGCTGGGCCGGCCGGTCCGCTACCTCGACCTGGCGCCCGGCGAGCTGCACGCCCACCTGGTCGGCCGGGCCGGGATGCCGGACTGGCTGGCCGCCCACGTGGTGGAGATCCAGCAGCTCGCGGTGGTCCGCAAGGAGGTGCCGGACGACACCTTCATCCGCCTGACCGGACGCTCCCCGCGCAGCCTGGCGGCCTTCCTCAGCGAGCACCTGCACCTCTTCCGCTGACCGTCCGACCCCCTGGCGGGCCGGATCCGGCCCGCCGGGCCCGGCCCGCCACCCGAACGGAGCAGCATTTCCTGTGGCATGGGTCACGATCGGAAAATCGACCTGACGATCCGTCAATTCGACTGACGAATCGTCACATCGACACGAACGGGCATCAGTTGTCAGCTGATGGAACGTCAGATTTGGTCGTTCAAGGCGAAGTTGACCCTTCTGCTGCCCACTGCCGGTTCGCCGCCCCGGGGCTACCATCGGTCGGGTTGTCCGTTCCGGCCCCGGAGCGGGGTCACCCGTCGAACAGGTGATCCCGCCGCCCCAGGGGCCGGACATCGGTAGGAACGGGGCGAGGACAGAGGAGCGCACGGGCTGCCATGACCGCTGAACCGAGCCACCCGAAGCAGAACGCCACGCCGCCGCGGCCCGCGCCGCAGCCCGCGCCAGGGCCCAGGACGGGGCCGGGGACGGAGCCGGGGACGGACTCCGCCCCGACCCCCGCCGCGCCGCCCAGGGCCCTGTTCCCCGGCCGCCCGGCCGCCGCCCCGCGCACCCTGGTCGACGTCCTGGACGCCACCGTGCGCGCCCACCCCGACGAGCCGGCCCTCGACGACGGGCGCACCGTGCTCAGCTACCGGGCCCTGGCCGCCGAGGTGGAGCAGCTGCGCCGCCGCCTGGCCGCCGCCGGGATCGGCCCGGGCGACCGGGTCGGCGTCCGGGTGCCCTCCGGCACCAACGACCTGTACGTCTCGATCCTCGCCGTGCTCGCGGCCGGCGCCGCCTACGTCCCGGTGGACGCCGAGGACCCGGACGAGCGCGCCCAGCTGGTCTTCGGCGAGGCCGCCGTCGCCGCCGTGCTCGGCGCCGAGCGCGCCCTGACCGGCACCGCCGAGCGCGCCCTGAGCAGCAGCGCGGAGCGCCCGCCCGCCCCGGGGCGCCGCCCCTCCCCCGCCGACGACGCCTGGATCATCTTCACCTCCGGCTCGACCGGCAGGCCCAAGGGCGTCGCGGTCACCCACCGCAACGCCGCCGCCTTCGTCGACGCCGAGGCTGCGCTCTTCCTCCAGGAGGAGCCGATCGGCCCCGGCGACCGGGTGATGGCCGGCCTGTCGGTCGCCTTCGACGCCTCCTGCGAGGAGATGTGGCTGGCCTGGCGGCACGGCGCCTGCCTGGTGCCCGTCCCGCGCTCCCAGGTGCGCAGCGGCGCCGACCTGGGCCCGTGGCTGGCCGAGCAGGAGATCACCGTGGTCTCCACCGTCCCGACCCTGGCGGCGCTGTGGCCCGCGGAGGCGCTCAACGAGGTCCGGCTGCTGATCTTCGGCGGCGAGGCCTGCCCGCCCGAGCTGGTGCAGCGCCTGGTCACCGAGGGCCGCGAGGTGTGGAACACCTACGGCCCGACCGAGGCCACCGTGGTCGCCTGCGCCGCCCTGCTGACCGGTGACGGCCCGGTCCGGATCGGCCTGCCGCTGGACGGCTGGGACCTCGCCGTGGTCGACGAGGCCGGGCAGCCGGTCGCGCCCGGCGGCACCGGGCAGCTGGTGATCGGCGGGGTCGGCCTGGCCCGCTACCTCGACCCGGAGAAGGACGCCGAGAAGTACGCCCCGCTGCCCTCGCTGGGCTGGGAACGCGCCTACCGCAGCGGCGACCTGGTCCAGGCCGACCCGGCCGGCCTGCTGTTCCTCGGCCGCACCGACGAGCAGATCAAGCTCGGCGGGCGCCGGATCGAGCTCGGCGAGGTGGACGCCGCGCTGCAGGCGCTGCCCGGCGTGGCCGGCGCGGCCGCGGCCGTACGGACCGCGCGCGGCGGCAACCAGCTGCTGGTCGGCTACCTGGTGGTCCAGGACGGCTTCGACCGCGAGCAGGCCGTGGAGCGGCTGCGCGCCGAACTGCCCGCCGCCCTGGTGCCGCTGCTCGCCCCGGTGGAGACCCTGCCCACCCGCACCTCCGGCAAGGTCGACCGCAACGCCCTGCCCTGGCCGCTGCCCGAGCTGGAGGCCGCCGGGCCGGGCGAGCGGCTGTACGGCACCGAGGCCTGGCTGGCCGAGCAGTGGTCGGAGATCCTCGGCGTGCAGGTGGCCGGGGCCCGGGACGACTTCTTCGCCATCGGCGGCGGCAGCCTGGCCGCCGCCCGGCTGACCACCCTGCTGCGCACCCGCTACCCGAACGCCGCGGTGCTGGACATCTACCAGCACCCGACGCTGCGCAAGCTCGCCCGCCACCTGGAGCGCACGGCCACCGCCGACGGCGAGACCCGTACCGTCACCCTGGTGCCGACCAGGGCCAAGCTGCTCCAGCTGCTCCTGCTGGTCCCGCTGTTCACCGTGGTCGGCCTGCGCTGGACGGTCGCCCTGCTGGCCGCCGGGAACCTGCTCGCGCACGTCGGCGACTACCCGTGGGCGCCCACCGCCTCCTGGTGGGCGGTCGGTGCGGGCGCGCTGCTGCTGTACAGCTCGCCGGGCCGGCTGGCGATCGGGGCCGGCGGAGCCCGGCTGCTGCTGCGCGGTCTGCGTCCCGGCAGCTACCCGCGCGGCGGCGCCGTGCACCTGCGGCTGTGGGCGGCCGAGCGGCTCGTCGAGCTGAGCGGCGCGAGCGCGCTGTCCGGCGCCTGGCTGGTCCCCTACGCCCGGGTGCTGGGTGCCAAGGTCGCGAAGGAGGTGGACCTCCACTCGCTGCCGCCGGTGACCGGGATGCTCAAGCTGGGCCGGGGCTGCGCCGTCGAGGCCGAGGTCGACCTGTCCGGTCACTGGCTGGACGGCGACCGGCTGGAGGTCGGCCAGATCAAGGTCGGCGCCGACGCGGTGGTCGGCACCCGTTCGACGCTGCTGCCCGGTGCCCGGGTCGGCAAGCGCGCCCAGGTGCTGCCCGGTTCCAGCGTCACCGGCCAGGTGCCGACCGGCCAGCGCTGGGGCGGCGCGCCCGCCGTCAAGCTGGGCCGGGCCGAGTGGTCCTGGCCGGCGGGGACTCCCGTGCGCCGGCCCGTCTGGGCCGCGCTGTACGGCGCCGGCGACGCCCTGCTCGGCCTGCTGCCGGTCCTGCCCGCCGCGGCCGCCCTCGCCGTGCTCTCCCGGTTCGTCGAGCAGGGCGCGGGCCTCGGCCCGGCGCTCGGCGGCGCCCTGCTCGGCCTGCTGCCCGCCACCCTGGCGTACGGCGCGCTGTACGCGGCGCAGCTGGTGGTGCTGGTCCGGGTGCTGAGCACCGGCCTGGTGCCCGGGGTGCACCCGCTGCACGGCCGGGTCAGCTGGCAGGCGTGGACGGTCAGCCAGCTGATGGACCGGGCCCGCGAGGTGCTCTTCCCGCTGTACGCCGGACTGGTCACCCCGCTGTGGCTGCGGGCGCTGGGGATGCGGGTCGGCCGGGGTGCCGAGGTGTCCACGGTGCTGGCGCTGCCCAGCCTGACCACGGTCGGGGACGGCGCGTTCCTGGCCGACGACACCCTGATCGCCCCGTACGAGCTGGGCGGCGGCTGGATGCGCCTGGGCGAGGCGAAGGTCGGCGACCGGGCCTTCCTCGGCAACTCGGGGATGACCGCGCCGGGCCGCTCGGTGCCCAAGCGGGGCCTGGTGGGCGTGCTGTCGGCGACGCCGGCGAAGGCGAAGAAGGGCAGCTCCTACCTGGGCATGCCGCCGGTGCGGCTGCCGCGCGCGGCCGACCGGGCGGACCAGAGCCTGACCTACGAGCCGCCGGCCCGGCTGCGCTGGGCGCGCGGGCTGGTCGAGCTGGCCCGGCTGCTGCCGGTGCTCGCCTCGGGGGCGCTGGGCCTGCTGACCGTGGCGGCGCTGTCCTGGCTGGCGGACGGCTCCCCGCTGACGGCGGCGCTGCTGTCCGGCCTGCTGCTGCTGGCGGCGGGCGGGGTGGCCTGCCTGGTGGCGGTGGCCGCGAAGTGGCTGCTGGTCGGCCGGTTCCGGGCGGTGGAGCACCCGCTGTGGAGCGGCTTCGTGTGGCGCAACGAGCTCGCCGACACCTTCGTCGAGGTGCTGGCGGTGCCCTGGCTGGTCGGCGCGGTGCCGGGCACCCCGGTGCTGAACCTGTGGCTGCGCGCGCTCGGCGCCAAGGTCGGGCACGGCGTGTGGTGCGAGAGCTACTGGCTGCCGGAGGCGGACCTGGTCACCCTCGGCGACGGGGTCAGCGTGAACCGGGGCTGCGTGGTGCAGACCCACCTCTTCCACGACCGGATCATGCGGATGGATACTGTGGTCCTCCGCGAGGGCGCCACCCTGGGCCCGGGCGGGATCGTGCTGCCCGGCAGCACGGTGGGCGAGCGCAGCACGCTGGGCCCGGCCTCGCTGGTGATGCGGGCCGAGTCCGTCCCCGCGGACACGCGGTGGCTGGGCAACCCCATCGAGGCGTGGCAGACCACGTCGTGACCACCCCTCCCCCTGGTTCGACCGCTGGTTCGACCGCCGGTACGACCGCTGGTACGACCACCCCCACCCGTCCCGGCCCGCAGGAAGCGCCCGCCCCCGTGAAGCCCAAGCACGCCCCGCCGACCGCCGCCGGTCCGGACCCGTACTTCCCCGCCAGCGGCGACCACCGCTACCGGGTGCACCGCTACGAACTCGCGCTGGACTACCGGCCCGGGCCCAACCGGCTGGCCGCCTCGGCCCGGCTGAGCGCGGTCGCGGACGCGGCCCTGGCCGAGTTCGCGCTCGACCTGGCCGAGTTCCGGATCGGCCGGGTGCTGGTGGACGGAAAGGCCGCCCGCTACACCCACCGCGGCGGCAAACTGCGGATCCGCCCGGCGAAGGCGCTCACGGCGGGTGCGGCGTTCACCGTCGAGGTGCACTACACCGGCAACCCCCGCCCGGTGCGCAGCCCGTGGGGCGGCCTGGGCTGGGAGGAGCTGACCGAGGGTGCGCTGGTGGCCAGCCAGCCGGTCGGCGCGCCGTCCTGGTTCCCGTGCAACGACCGGCCCGCGGACAAGGCGACGTACCAGGTGGCGGTCACCACGCCGTCCCCGTTCACGGTGCTGAGCGGCGGACGGCTGCTCACCCGGACCACCCGGGCGTCCAGCACCACCTGGGTGTACGAGCAGAGCGCGCCGACCTCGCCGTACCTGGTGACGGTCTCGATCGGGCACTACCGGGCGGTGCCGCTGGCCGCCCGGCCGTCGGTGCCGCAGACCGGGTACGTGCCGGAACGGCTGGTCGGGGACTTCACCCGGGACTTCGCCCGGCAGCCCGCGATGATGGCCCACTTCGCCGAGGTCTTCGGGCCGTACCCGTTCGGCGAGTACGCGGTGGTGGTCGCGGACGAGGAACTGGACGTCCCGGTGGAGGCGCAGGGCGTGGCCACCTTCGGCACCAACCACCTCGGCGGCGGCTGGGAGCGGGAGCGGCTGATCGCCCACGAGCTGGCCCACCAGTGGTTCGGCAACAGCGTCACGATCGCCGACTGGCGGTACATCTGGCTGAACGAGGGCTTCGCCAAGTACGCGGAGTGGCTCTGGTCCGAGCACGCCGGGGGCCCGGCCGCGGCCGTGCACGCCGCCGCCGCGCACCGGCTGCTGGCCGGGCTGCCGCAGGACCTCCGGCTCGGCGACCCGGGCCGCCGGCTGATGTTCGACGACCGGCTGTACCAGCGCGGCGGCCTGGTGGTGCACGCGCTGCGGCGGGCACTCGGCGAGGACGCGTTCTTCGCGATGCTGCGGGACTGGGCCGGCGTCAACCGGCACGGCGTGGTCACCACCGGCGACCTCCTCGCGCACGCCTCCCGGTACACCACGGCCCCGCTCGGCCCGCTGTTCGAGGCGTGGCTGGAGCGGCCGGAGCTGCCGCCGCTGCCGGGCTGAGCGGGTAGTCGGCCTGGCCGAGCGGGTAGGCCGGGCCGAGCAGGTAGGCCTGGCTGAGCGGGTAGGGCCGGACCGAGCGGATATTCAACAGGGTTCCCGGGCCGGCTGGGCTACTGTCCGGGCATGCCGAACAGTGATCATCTCCCCGACCTGCCCGACCCGCTGTTGCCCACCACCGCCCGCGCCCTGCTGCACCGCACCGCCGTCGCCCAGGCCGAGGGCCGCACGCCCTCGATGGTGGCGGGCGTGGTGCGGGACGGCCGACTGGTGTGGACCGGTGCCCGCAGCATGATCGAGGGGCACGCACCGGACCTGGACGTCCAGTACCGGATCGGCTCGCTCACCAAGACCTTCGCCGCGGTACTGGTGCTGCGGCTGCGCGACGAGGGCCTGCTCGACCTCGCCGACCCGCTCGGCCGCCACCTGCCCGGCACCCCGGCCGACGACCTCACCGTCGCCCAGTTGCTCGCCCACTCCGGCGGGCTCGCCGCCGAGACGCCCGGGCCGTGGTGGGAGCGGACCGACGGCGGCCTGCGGCCCGAACTCGGCGGCCTGCTGGAGGAGTCCGGCCCGCTCAAGCACCCGGCCGGGCGCCGCCACCACTACTCCAACCCCGGCTACGCGCTGCTCGGCGCCCTGGTCGAGCGGCTGCGCGGCGAGCCCTGGGGCGAGGTGCTGCGCCGCGAGGTGCTGAACCCGCTCGGCATGGACCGCACCACCCTGCTGCCCGAGCACCCGCACGCCGGGGGCTTCGCCGTCCACCCGTGGGCCGACGTCATGCTCCCCGAACCCCTCACCGACACCGGGCTGATGGCCCCGGCCGGTCAACTCTGGTCCACCGGTGCCGACCTGGCCCGCTGGGCCGCCTTCCTCGCGGCCGGCGACGACGAGGTGCTCAAGGCCGACACCCTCGCCGAGATGCGCCGCCCCGAAGTCGGCCCGGAGGACGCCGAGTGGACCTCCGCCTACGGCCTCGGCGTGCAACTGTCCCGCCACGAGGGCCGGGTGCTGTACGGGCACACCGGCTCGATGCCCGGCTTCACGGCCTGCCTGTGGATCAGCCCCGAGGACGGCCTGGCCGCCTTCGCGCTGTCCAACGCCACCGGTGCCGGCACCGGCCGGCTGACCGCCGAGCTGATCGGCATCACGGCCACCCACGAACCCCGGCTGCCCGAGGCCTGGCGCCCGCTGCCCGAGGTCGACGAGGAGCTGCTGGCCCTCACCGGGCCCTGGTACTGGGGCGCCGCGCCCAACGCCCTGCGGCTGCGCGCCGAGGGCGTCCTGGAACTGACCCCGCTGACCGGCGCGGGCCGGGGCTCCCGCTTCCGGCCGCAGCCGGACGGCACCTGGCTGGGCCTCGACCGCTACTACGCGGGCGAGACCCTGCGGGTGGTCCGGCACCCCGACGGCACCGTCAGCCACCTGGACGTCGGCTCCTTCGTCTACACCCGCGAACCGTACGGGCCGGCCGACGCCGTCCCGGGCGGCGTCGACCCGGCGGGCTGGCGGGCCTTCTGACCCTCGGGGCGGCCCTGGGGCCGACCCTCGGCGCACCGGCTGGGGGCGGCCCCTGGGGGCGCGTACGCATCAGGTGCGCGCCCCCGTTGTCCACCCCGGACGAACGACCGCCCGGTGCCGGGCAGATGACCGACAGGCCAAGGCCCGCCCTGGGTGGTCCCATTCAACAGGTGCACATCTGCGCTCCTCCGGCCCGCAACGTGAATGCCAACCGGCTTGGAGACACATACGGGGACCGGTCCGCGCCCGATGCACGACCCCAGCGGGCCGGGACGGTGCCCTGGCGATCCACGGCACCGCCGATCGTGCTGCCCTGGAGGGTCCGCCATGACCACCGTCCCCACGTACGCTCCGTCCGCAGTCGCCCCCACCCACGACACCACGGCGGTCCCCGCGCCCCGCACCCGGCCGGCCCCGGCGCCGACCGCCTACACCGTCTCCCTCGCCCGCGACGAGGACGACGTGCGCGCCGCCCAGCGGCTGCGCCACCAGGTCTTCGCCGCCGAGCTCGGCGCCGTCCTGCACAGCCCCGTCGCCGGACTCGACGTCGACCCCTTCGACGAGTACTGCGACCACCTGCTGGTCCGCGAGGGCGAGGACGGGCCCGTCGTCGGCACCTACCGGCTGCTCCGCCCCGAAGCCGCCCGCCGGGCCGGACGGCTGTACTCCGACGGCGAGTTCGACCTCTCCGCGCTGGCCCCCGTCCGGCCCGGCCTGGTCGAGCTCGGCCGCTCCTGCATCAGCCCCGAGCACCGGGGCAACGGCGCCGTCATCAACCTGATGTGGGGCGGCATCGCCCGCTACCTCGCCGACACCGGCAACACCTGGGTCGGCGGCTGCTGCTCCATCGACCTGGCGGACGGCGGCGCCACCGCGGCCCGGGTCTGGGACACCGTCAGCGCCAAGTACCTGGCCCCGGCGGAGTACCGGGTCACCCCGCACCGCCGCTGGGACGCCACCGGCGTGCCGCGCGCCGAGCGCGGCGCCCTGCCCGCCCTGCTCCGCGGCTACCTGCGGCTCGGCGCCTGGGTCTGCGGCGAGCCCGCCCACGACCCGGACTTCGACTGCGCCGACCTGTACGTCCTGCTGTCGCTGGAGCGCACCGACCCGCGCTACCTGCGGCACTTCCTGTCCGGAACGACCGCCCCGGGCAGGTCGTCATGAGCGTCTGGCTGCCGACCGCGCCCTGCCGGCCGGAGACCTGCCTGGGCGAGCGCGCACCGGAGGTCTCGCACCCCCGGCGCGTGCTGCGGCTGACCGCCTGCCTGGTGGCGGTGGCGGTCGGCGTGCTGCTCACCCTGCCGGTGCGGCTGCTGCCGTACGGCGCCCGGGACCGGATGATCCGGCTCTGGGCGCGGGTGGTGCTGCGCTCCCTCGGGGTGACCGTGCACCTCGGCACGGCCCGGGCGCCCGGGGCAGCCGGGCGGACCGGGACGGACGGGCGGACCGGGGCGGACGGCTTCCTCCGGAGCGGCTCCGCCCGGAGCCGGGACGGCCGGGCGGTCGGCGCCGACGGGGCGCTGGTGGTCGCCAACCACGTCTCCTGGCTGGACATCCCGCTGCTCGCGGCCGGTCGACCGGGGCGGTCGCTGGCCAAGACCGAGGTCCGGCGGTGGCCGGTGCTCGGGCCCCTGGTCGCCTGGGGCGGCACCGTGTTCCTGGACCGCGACCGGCTGCGCACGCTCCCGGACACCGTGGCGGCGGTGACCGAGGTGCTGCGCTCCGGACACCCGGTGATCGTCTTCCCGGAGGGGTCGACCTGGTGCGGGCGGGAGAGCGGGCGCTTCCGGCCCGCGCTGTTCCAGGCCGCGGTGGAGGCCGGCGCCTTCGTCCAGCCGGTGACGATCCGCTACCGGCTCGCGGACGGGCGGCCGACCAGCGCGCCCGCCTTCATCGGCGACGACGGGCTGCTCACCTCGCTCGCCCGGGTGGTCGCGGTGCGCGGGCTGGTCGCCGAGGTCACCTTCCTGCCGCCGATCCCGCCGCCCGGACCGCAGCCCACCCGGGCAGGGGCCCGGCGGGAGCTGGCCCGGGCGGCCCAGGCCGCGGTGGAGGGGATCCGCTGAACCGGTGGGGCCCGGGCGCGTCAGAACTGTCCGGCAGCACCCGACCGGGACACCGCTCGACCAGGGCGCTGCTCGACCGAGGCGCTGCTCGACCGGGGCCCCGGCCGACCGGGGCTACCGGTTCGCCCCGGCCAGCTCCTCAGCCTGCGCTGCGCCGGGGTCGGCCTGGGCGATCGGGCGGGCCCGGCCCAGCAGCACCGCGACCAGCACGGCGGTGACGGCCAGTGCGGCCGATCCGCAGCGCAGTGCGAGGTGGATGCCGTCGACGAAGGCGCCGTCCACCGCCTGCTGGACCGGCGCGGGCAGCGCTCCGGCCGGGCCGCCACCGCCGTGCGCGGCACCGGTGGGCGCGTCCGCGATCGGCCCCACCGCCCCCGGCGGGACACCGAGCCGGTGCAGGGCCGAGGTCAGCTCGTCCGTCATCCGGTTGGTCAGGACGGCGCCGAGCACCGCGATCCCGAGCACGCCGCCGAGTTCACGCAGGGTGTTGACGGTCGCCGAGGCCATCCCGGTCCGGGCCGGAGCGACCCGCCGGAGCACCGCGATCGAGATCGGGGTGAAGGTCAGGCCCATCCCGAAGCCCAGCGTGAACAGAGTCCAGAGGTACTCGACGTAGTGGGCGTGGTCGCCGTACAGCGACAGCCCGCCGAGGCCGACCGCGCAGAGCGCGAGCCCGAGCACCATCGGCAGCCGGGGGCCGTACCGGGCCGCCAGCCGGCCGGACAGCGGGCCCGCCACCACCAGCATGGCGGTCATCGGCAGCCCGCCGTAGGCCGCGCCGGAGGGGGACCAGCCGAGCACGCCCTGCATCATCAGCGGCAGGAAGAACAGCGCCCCGAACATCCCGAAGCTGACCATGAAGCCGCTCAGCAGCGCTCCGTTCAGCGCACTGTCCCGGAACAGCCGCAGCTCCAGCATCGGCTCGGCCAGGCGCAGTTCGAGCAGCAGGAAGGCGACCAGCAGGGCGAGCGCGGCGGCACCGCAGCCGACCACGAGGGAGTCGCTCCAACCCCGTGACGGCCCCTCGATCAGGGCGTACACCAGCAGCCCGAGGCCCGCCGCGGAGAGCGCGAAGCCCCCGAAGTCGATCCGCCGGGCCCGTGGCGGGATGCCCGGGAGGACCTTGGCGGCGAGCACCACGCCGACCACGCCGATCGGCACGTTGATCCAGAACACGCTGGCCCAGCCGAGGTGTTCGACCATGGGGCCGCCGATCACCGGGCCGATCGACAGGCCCAGTGCGGACACCCCCGACCAGAGGCCGATGGCCCTGGTGCGCTCGCGCTCGTCGGTGAACACGTGGCCCAGCAGGGTGAGGCTGCCCGGGGTGAGCAGCGCGGCGCCCACGCCCTGGACCATCCGGCCGCCGACCAGCACCTCGATCGTCCCGGCGAGCGCGGCCAGCGCGGAGCCCGCCGTGAACAGGCCCAGCCCCAGCACGAACATCCGGGTGCGGCCGTAGCGGTCGCCCACGGCGCCGCCGGTCAGCACGAGGGCGGCATAGACCAGGCTGTAGCCCTCGGCGACCCACTGGAGGCCGCTGATCCCGGCGTCCAGGTCCTGCCCGATGCGGGGCAGGGCGACGTTGACGACGACGTTGTCCAGCATGGCCATGAACATGGCCACGCAGAGCGTCAGTAGCGCGAGCCGCTTGCGGCGGGCGCTCGTTCCTTCCATGGGTTCCCTCCCACGCCTGAGCCCCTAACACCGTTAGGGGCGAGTCCGGTGCCCACAGAGTGCCCCTAACGGTGTTAGATTGCAAACGGGATTCCGCAGCCGCACCCGGAGGTGTCCGCACAGCCGTGCCGGAGAACGACAGCGCCACACCGGCGCACCACGCCACGCCCCCCGCCCTGACCAGGGAAGCCCTCGCCCAGGCGGCGCTCCGCGTGCTGGAACGGGACGGCCTGGCCGGACTGTCCATGCGCAAGGTCGCCGCCGAGGTCGGCGTCAAGGCCGCCTCGCTGTACTGGCACGTCCGCAACAAGGACGAGCTGCTCGACCTGCTCAACGACGCGATCATCGCCTCGGCCGAGCCTCCGCCCCGCGAAGGCGGCTGGCGGGTCCAGATGCGCGGCTACTGTTGGAACTACCGTCGGCTGCTGCACGAGAACCGCGACGCCGCCAAGGTCATGGCCGGACGCCTCGCACCGGGACCGCACATGCTCGGCCTGCTGGACGACCAGCTGGACCGCCTGCGCGAGGCCGGGTTCTCCGACACCCACGCCGCCCTGACCACCTACCTGCTGAGCTCCTTCGTCCAGGGCTTCGTCCTCCAGGAGCAGTCGCCGCTGTCGGCCGCCGAGGCCCAGGGCGCCAGCCGGCTGGACGTCGTCACCGAGGTCCGGGAACGCTTCCGCGCACTGCCCGTCGAGGACTTCCCCAACCTGGTCGCACTCGCCACCGACCTCACCGAGCCGAACCTCGACGTCCGGTTCGAGTTCTGCGTCGAGCGCATCCTCGACGGACTGGCCGCCCTGCTGCCGCCGGACCACCGCTGACCTGCGGCGCCGCCACGGGGATCCGCTACGCTACCCACCGGGTAAAGGGTGGGCAAAGGAGCGGGCGGGGCATGACCGGGGAGCGGGCAGCACAGGAGCCGAGGGCGGAGTCGGGCGCGGAGCCTGGCGCGGCGGCGGGCGTGGAGCTGGGCGCGGAGCCGGGCGGGCACCAGCCCGGGGACCCGACCCCCGTCCCCGGCGGTCAGGTCGGGCTGGCCACCGGCCTCGCGACCGGCCTGGCCCGCGACTCGGCCGGCTGCCTCGGCGAGTTCGTCCTCGAAACCGTCGGCGGCGTGCTGCTCCTCGCACTCACCACGGGTTCCCTGGCGGGCGCGTTCTTCCTCGCCCAGACGCTCCACCGGACCAGCCCGGCCGCCGCCTACGCACTCGCCGCGGCGGGCCTGTACGGTCTCGTCCACGGCATCCGCCACCGGCGCCGGCCGAAGGAGCAGCGCACCCGGTTCGGCCGGATCACCGCCGGGATCGCGGGCGCGCTCGGCCTCTGGCTGATCCTCTGCGTCGGCTACGCCTCCTTCGACACCGCCTTCGGACTGAACATCGGACTCTGAACGCCGGACGCTGGATTCCAGACGCTGAACACCGGACGCCGGATACCGGGCCCCGAGTACCGGGTTCCGAATCCCGGGCTCCGAATTTCGGACTCCGCCCCGCCCGACAGCGGGTAGGCTCGCCCGGCGCCCCGTCCGAACGTCCACGGAGGAGTCCCCGGTGTCCGAGCCGTACCAGCACGACGAACCCCACGCACAGGGCCTGTTGGACGTCGGCGACGGGCAGCGGATCCACTGGAACACCTCCGGCGCCCCGGGCGGGAAGCCCGCCGTGGTGGTGCACGGTGGGCCAGGGTCGGGCCACAGCCCGGGCAGCCGACGGTACTTCGACCCGCAGCGCTACCGCGTCGTCCAGTACGACCAGCGCGGCTGCGGACGCAGCCTGCCGCACGCCGCCGACCCGTCGACCGGGCTGGAGCACAACACCACCGCCCACCTGGTCGCCGACCTGGAGCAGCTGCGCGAGCACCTGGGCATCGACAAGTGGCTCCTGTACGGCGGCTCCTGGGGCTCCACCCTGATCCTGGCGTACGCGCAGGCCCACCCGGAGCGGGTCTCCGCGATCGTGCTCTGCGGGGTGACCACGACCCGCCCGGCCGAGACCGAGTGGCTGTACCAGGGCGTCGGCCGCTTCCTGCCGGGCCCGTGGGCGGAGTTCCGCGACTTCCTGCCCGCCGCCGACCGGGACGGCGACGTGTTCGACCTCCTCTCCGCCTACAGCCGACTGCTCAACAGCCCGGAGGAGGGCACCCGTCGGGCCGCCGCCCGCGCCTGGGCCGCCTGGGAGGACGCGGTGATCTCGCACGAGGTGCTCGGCAAGCCGAACGCCTACTCGGACCGCCCCTCCGACGCCCTGATGGCCTTCACCCGGATCGCGGCGCACTACTTCTCGCACCGGGCCTTCCTCCCGGACGACCAACTGCTGCGCGACGCCGGCCGGCTGGCCGGGATCCCGGGCGAACTGATCCACGGACGGCTCGACCTCGGCGGCCCTCTCGACACCGCCTGGCACCTGGCCGAGGCCTGGCCGGAGGCGAAGCTGACGGTGATCGACGAGGCCGGACACACCGGCAGTCCGAAGATGGCCGAGGCCCTCCGCGCGGCGGTCGACCGCTTCGCCTGATCCACCTCTCCAACCCTCCCCCTACGATACGAACCATGCTCGCCTACGCTCCAGCCGCGCTGTTCTTCCTCCTGTTCGGAATCGGGGTACTGCGCGACCGACGCCAGTTCAGCAACGCCGTGCTGCTCGGCATCGCCGTCTCGCTCCTCTCGCTCGCCCTGCTGGCCGAACTCCGCAAAGCACCCACACTGGTGGCGGAGCTCGCGGCCGTGGCGATCGTCCTGCTGCCCACCGTCGGAACGGTGGCCCTGGTCTGGTTCCTGCTCTCCAACGGCGTGACGATGATCCGCAAGGAGGGCACCCGTCCGGCCAACCTGCTGTCCCTGCTGGCCGGGCTCGGCATCATCGCCGTGATCGCGCTGCTGGGCGCCGCCATCGTCACCCTCTCACCGCGGCTCGCGATCCTGGCGGGGACCGCCGTCCTGGTGGTCGGCTACATCTCCTTCCTCTTCGTCTGCTTCGTCGGCTACGCCTTCCTGTACGGCCGCCACCGGCCCCGCCGGGACGTCGACTTCGTGGTCGTCCTCGGCTCCGGGCTGATCGGCGGCGAACGCGTGCCGCCGCTGCTCGCCAGCCGGCTCAACCGGGGCCGCGAGGTGTACGAGGCCCAGGCAGCGCGCGGCAACCCGCCGGTGCTGATCACCTCCGGTGGCCAGGGCCCGGACGAGAAACTGCCGGAGTCCCACGCCATGGCCGACTACCTGGTCGAACGCGGCTTCCCCGCCGAGCACATCGAGCGGGAGGACCGCTCGCGCACCACCGAGGAGAACCTGCTGTTCAGCCGGGCCATCATGGAGCAGGCCAAGCCCGACTACCGCTGCGTCGTGGTGACCAACAACTTCCACGCCTTCCGGGCCGCGTTGACCGCCCGCAGGACCGGCGTGAACGGGCACGTCTTCGGCTCGCCCACCGCCCGGTACTACTGGCCGAGCGCGACCATCCGCGAGTTCGCGGCGGTCTTCCTCTCGCACAAGCTGGTCAACTTCGGCATCTGCGGCCTCCTCGCGCTCTGCGGGGTGCTGGCCGCGCTCTGAGCGGCCCTTGCCCGGCTTCCCTACTCCCCCTCCCCGTCGTTCCGACCGACCCACAACCCGGCGAACAGGTCGGTCTCGACCGCACCCGTCCCGCCCTCGGCGCCTGCCTGGCCGGCCCCGCCCACCCCGACGGCACCTTCGGGACCGGCCGCGAAGCTGCGCGCCAGGTGGTAGTCCTCGGTCGGCCAGACCTCGCGTTCGACGTCCCGCGAGTGGGCCATGAAGGCCACCCCGGGCTGGACCTGGGTGGCGTGCGCCAGCATCGCCGCGTCCCGGACGGCGAACTGCTCGGCACAGGCGATCCGGGTGGTGGTCGCGAGGGCGGGCGGGGTATCGGGCCACCCGGCGAGCAGTTCGCCCATCGCCGAGGGGATGCCACGCTCCGTCATGGCGTCGTGGATCGTCTGGAACCAGGGCCGGGAGAGCGCCAGGTGGTAGTAGAGCTTCGCCGTCTGCCAGGGTTCGCCGGCCTCCGGGTGGCACTTCGGATCGGCGGCGGCCTCGAAGGCCTCCACGGCGGCCCGGTGGGTCATCACGTGGTCCGGGTGCGGGTACCCGCCGGTCTCGTCGTAGGTGATCAGGACGTGCGGACGGAACTCCCGGATCAGCCCGACCAGCGGCGCCGCCGCGACCTCCACCGGCTGGGCGGCGAAGCAGCCCTCCGGCAGCGGTTCGTCCGGGCCCGGCATCCCGGAGTCGACGAAGCCGAGGAACCGCTGCCGCACGCCGAGGATGTCGCGCGCGGCCGCCATCTCCTCGCGCCGGATCCGGGTGAGGTCGGCGCGGACCTCCGGGCGGTCCAGCTCCGGATTGAGCACCGACCCGCGCTCGCCTCCGGTGAAGGTGGCGACCAGGACGTCCACGCCCTCCGCGGCGTACCGGGCGAGGGTGGCCGCCCCCTTGCTGGACTCGTCGTCGGGGTGGGCGTGCAC
Organism: Kitasatospora sp. NPDC059088; assembly: GCF_042738155.1. Taxonomy (NCBI): domain Bacteria; kingdom Bacillati; phylum Actinomycetota; class Actinomycetes; order Kitasatosporales; family Streptomycetaceae; genus Kitasatospora; species Kitasatospora sp. NPDC059088. The sequence goes on from NZ_JBHYGR010000049.1 coordinate 17,102, forward strand.
GGTGAGCAGACGCAGGCCGCCGGGGTGCTTGGTGAACACGGGTACCTCCAAGGTCGTGGTTCGGAAGGGAACTGCGGAATGATCTTCGGTCAGGCCGCCCTGCGGGCGGCGCCCGGGTAGAGCAGGGCCGGCGCGATCGAGAGCGCGGACAGGGCCAGCACCCACCAGAAGGTCGTGCCGAAGGCCGCGCCGGGAAGGCCCGGCTGCCCCGCCTGTGCGCGCTGGAGAACCAGCGTCAGCACCGCCGTACCGAGCGCTCCGCCGAGCCGGTTGAGCACGTTCACCGCGCCGGCGGCAGCGGGCACCTGGGCCTTGTCGACGCTCCCGTACACCGCCGCCATGCCGGGGATCACGGTGATGCCCATGCCCACCCCGCGCAGCGCCAGCGAGCCGACGACCAGCCAGTCCGCCGGGCCGGAGCCACGCCCCAGCTGGGTGAAGGCGAGGGTGCCGAGCAGCGAGCAGCCGATGCCGAGCAGGATCAGCGGGCGCGGCGCGACCCGGTCGGCTATTCGGCCGGAGAGCAGCGAGGTGACCGCCGTGCCGAGCGCCTGCGGCGCGAGCAGCAGCCCGGCCGCGACGGCGCCGGTGTGCTCCACCTGCTGGTAGTAGAGCGGCACCAGGAACATCGAGCTGTACAGCACGGCCCCTTGCAGGAAGCTGTTCGCCGTCGCCACCGCGAAGCCCCGCCGGGCGAACAGCCGCAGGTCGATCAGCGGGGCCCGGCCCGCACCGCGCCCGACCCGCAGCGCGTGCCACCCGTAGGCCACCAGCAGCACCGCCCCCGCCGATCGTGGCGAGCCCGTAGACCAGGGCGGCCAGACCGGGCGACAGCAGCGCCAGGCCCGTCACGTCCAGCCTGGGCGCCGGGAGTTCGGACCGCTCCGCGGCCGGGAGCCAGCGGGCCGCCAGCAGCACCGTCACCAGCCCGACCGGCACGTTGAGCAGGAACATCCAGCGCCAGTCCAGGTGCTCCAGCACCAGCCCGCCGAGGATCGGCCCCAGGACGGGAGCAAGACTGATCGGAAGCAGCAGCGTGCCCATCACCCGGCCGATCCGGGAGGGCCCGGCCGCCTGCACCATGATCGCCTGCCCGAGCGGCTGGATCATCCCGCCGCCGACGCCCTGCAGCACCCGGAAGGCGATCAGGCTGCCCGTCGACCAGGCGAGGCCGCACAGTGCGGACCCGAGCACGAACAGCACCACCGAGGCCAGCCAGGCCCGGCGGGCGCCGAACCGGCCGGCGGCCCAGCCCGAGAGCGGCATGGTCAGCGATATCGCCAGCAGGTAGCCCGTCGCCACCCACTGCACCGCCGCCACGGAGCTGTGCAGCTCACGGGTGACGGCATCGATGCCGACGTTCACGATCGTGGTGTCCAGCAGGGCCAGGACCGGGCCCAGCGCGAGCACCACCCCCGTCCTCATCAGGCCCGGCGGCAACGGCTCCGGCCTCGTCGACCGGGCCGCCCCCAACCCGCTCTTCCTCGCGACCGAGACGGTCATGCGCCCTCCCCAGGCTCGTTCCTCGGCAGCCGCTCCGGCCGCCCGAGGAAGAACTTAGGACGGACCCATCCATTAGGTCAAGCCTAATTACTGTGACGGACCCAGCGAACTGCGCTAGGCTCACCGCCATGACCGACACCGGGGCCGCCCCGAACCTCCGCGAGCTCAACAAGCGCCGCACCCGCGAGGCGATCTCGCACGCCGCGACCAGGCTCTTCATCGAGCGCGGCTTCGACCGCACGACCATCGCCGAGGTGGCGACCGCGGCCGGGGTCGCCAAGATGACCGTCACCAACCACTTCCCGCGCAAGGAGGACCTCTTCTTCGACATGCACGAGGAGCTCGCCGGCCGGCTCGCCCGGACCGTCGCCGAGCGAGCTCCCGGCGAGTCCGCCCTCGCCGCGCTGCGCCGCGACTGCCTGGCCGGGCTCGACCGCCACGACCCCCGACTCGGCTTCTCCGGCCCGGACTTCGCCCGGACCGTCGCTGAGAGCCCCGCCCTCGGCGCACGACTGCGCGAACTGCACGAACTGAGCGAGACCGCACTCGCCGAGGCGCTCGCCGAGGCCGTGCACGCCATACCCGTCGACTTCGAGAGCCGGGTCGCCGCCGCCCTGCTCGCCGCCGTCGACCGGGCCGTGCTCGCCGAGGTCTTCCGCCGCACACTGGCCGGCGAGGACCACGCCGCCATCGCCGCCGCCGTCCGCCCCTCGGCCGTCCGGGCCTTTGACCGACTGGAGGGCACCCTCGGCTCGTACGCCGTCCGCGAGACGCGGGAGGGCCAGGTCGGCGGGAGCGCCGCGGAGAAGCGGGGGTGAGCCGGGAGAGGACGGCCAGAGCTGCGACGGGTCATCGGCCCCGGCAGCGCTGAGCACCGGCAGCGGAGATGACGGACGCTCTTATCCTTCCCTTAGAACGTCCGCCTAGCGTCGCGTTCATGACGACGCCACACAGTGCATTCGGAGCCGTTGTCCTCACGGCCGTGACCCTGACGGCCACCGTCGGGGCGGCCGCCCCCGGCGAGGGCTCCACAGCTCCCGGCCCCGGCAAGGCCGCCACCACCGCCGCCAGCACCGCGCCCCACAGCCACGACCACGGCAAGGTGACGGACAACCTGTACATGTCGCTCGGCGCCTTCGAAGACGCCACGTCCGGCGCGGACCCGAAGGTCAAGGCCCTGATCGACCGTGCGGACATCGGCGGCGTCCAGGTGGTAGCCCCCTGGAAGGCCCTGGAGGGAAGGAAGGGGGAGTACAAGTGGTCACGACTGGAGAGCGCGCTGGACTACCTCCAGCAACGCCACAAGAAGTTGTTCGTCCAGATCCAGGACCGGTTCTTCGACGTGGCCGTGCAGGACGCCAACCTCCCCCAGTACGTGAAGGACGAGGGCGGCGTCACCCCGACGGTCGACGAGAACCCCGACAACCCGACCACCCACGGGGCCATGGCCGCACAGTGGAACACGGAGGTGCGAGCGGACTTCCAGGCCATGCTCAAGGCGATGGCGGAGAAGTTCGACGGCAGGCTCGCCGGGGTGAACCTTCCGGAGACCGCCGTCGAGGTGGACACCGAGAACGACCGGACCGGCTACACCTCGGCGTCCTACATCGATGCCGAGATCGACAACATGCGCTACGGCAGGAAGGTCTTCACCAGGACGCAGTTCATCCAGTACGTCAACTTCCTTCCGGACGACGACGACCACAAGCGCATGAAGGAGATGTTCGACCTCGCCAGGGAGAAGAGGATCGGCATCGGCGGCCCGGACACCCTGCCGGACCGGCCGTACCAGATGGAGAACTCCTACAAGTTCCTCCACGAATACCGGAACTCCCTCCCCCTCGTCGCGATGGCCGTCCAGGAACCCGACATCAACGCCAAGGACCCCAGGACCGGAAAGCCGTACACCCGCGAACGGTTCACGGACTTCGCACACGACTACCTCGGTGCACGCCAGATGTTTTGGACCGTCGAAGCGGACTGGCTGCAGCGACCCTCGGCCTGACACCCGCACGAGTGCGGCCACCGGCCGGACGGCACCCGATATGCTTCGCCGACCACATTCAGCGACGTGACGATGGGGTGAATGCGATGCCTCTTGAGGGCGAGTACGAGCCGAGTCCAGCACAGTGGGTACGCGATCAGGTCGAGTTGTACGAGAGTTCGGGCGGCACACAGGGGACGACGCTCTGGGAGACGGGCCTGCCCGTCATCATCCTCACGACGCGCGGCGCGAAGAGCGGCAAGATCCGCAAGACCCCCCTGATGCGCGTGGAACACGAGGGCCGGTACGCGGCCGTGGCCTCGAAGGGCGGCTCCCCGCACCACCCGGTCTGGTACTTCAACGTCACCTCGGACCCGCACGTGGAGCTCCAGGACGGTGCCGTGCGGCAGGACATGACGGCCCGTGAGGTCACGGGAGTCGAGAAGGCCGAGTGGTGGGAACGCGCGGTCGCCGCGTACCCGCCGTACGCCGAGTACCAGGAGAAGACCGACCGCGAGATCCCCGTCTTCGTACTGGAACCCGCACAGGACTAGACCGCCGAGGCCGCGTCACACGCCCGACCGCGCCATCCGGACCGGGGCCGGGACGGTGCCTTCGCCGAGCCCGCCCGGCCCGGCGGGTGCGTCCGGCCCGGCGGGTGCGTCCGGCCCGGCGGGTGCGTCCGCGCCGTCGAGCAGGAGCGCGGCGACCGCCCCCGGGGCCTCGCGCATCGCGTTGTGGCCGGTCGGCAGGTCGTGGACGGTCCAGCCCGGGTCGGCGAGCAGCCGGCTGCGCTGCCCGGCGAAGGGCGTACGGTCCTCCCATGCCGAGCAGTAGACGAACTCGCGGCGGGGGACGGCCGCGTGGGCGCCCGTCAGGTGGACCGTCTGCAGGAAGGCGGCGAGCGGGTGCGGGCGGCGGCGCGGGTCGCCGTCCGGCCGCCACGGGGGGCGGACGGCGTAGCCGGTGACGGCGGCACCGGCGACGAACGACTGCCGGTAGCCCTCGTTCATGAGGGACCAGCAGGAGTCGCCGTCGCGCGGCACGCAGGCGTCCAGGTACACCAGGCGGGAGACCCGGCCGTCGGCGCGGTCAGCGGCAGCCGTGATCACCATTCCGCCGTAGCTGTGACCGACCAGCGTGACGTCCTCCAGGTCGGCCCGCTCCAGCAGGCGGAGCACGTCGGCGGCATGGGTGTCCAGGTTGGCGGCGGCGATCGCGGCGGGATCGTCGTGGGGGTGCAGGCCGGTCAGGGTCAGGGCGTGGACGGCGTGACCGGCCCGCTCCAGCAGCGGAACCACCGCCTCGAACGCCCAGGCGCCGTGCCAACCACCGGGGACCAGAACGAACGTCGCCATGGGACTTCTCCTTCTCACACTGCTCGGCCGTGGCGCCGGAGGCCACCGCTCACGACCAGAAGTCTGGTCGCGGCGCGTCATGGCGTGCTACCGGTAGAGTGCCAATCGATGCCTGGTCCCCGCCAAGCCCGCCCGGAAGCCGGCGCCACGTCCCTGACCTGGCCCTCCGGCGGGCGTCACCTGTGGTCCTCCGGGGGTAGCAGCGAGGAACGGGTGCACGCGCGCGGGCACCTGGTGTACGCGGCCAGCGGCGTGCTGGTGCTGCACACCGAGAGCGGGACGTCGATCGTCCCGGCCAACCGGGTCGCCTGGACGCCGGCCGGATTCGCCCACCGCCACCGCGCCCACGGGGACACGGACATGCGGATCGTCTTCCTGCCGCCCTCCCTGGCCCGGCTGGTGCCGGGGCGTCCGGCGGTGTTCTGCGTCTCGGGTCTGGCGCGGGAGGTCCTGCTCGCCCTGACCGGCCCACGCGGTGACGGAAGCCGAAGCGGGGGCCACAGCGGAGGCCAAGCCGGGGACAACGGCAAGGACGAAGAGGGCGGCATCGAGGGCGGCGCGGTGCCCGGTTACGGACGCGCCGCGCGTCAGCGCCTGCTGCGGGTCCTGGTCGAGGAACTGCGCGAGGCGGACGAAGAACCACTGCATCTGCCGCACCCGCGCGACGACCGACTGCGGGCGGTCGAGCGGATCCTGTCCGGAACGCCCGCCGATGCCACCACGCTGGCCGGGCTCGGCCGACAGGTCGGCGCCAGCTCCCGCACCCTGAGCCGGCTGCTGCGCGACGAACTCGGCATGACCTTCTACGAGTGGCGGACGCAGTTGCGCGTGCACCACGCGCTCGTCCTCCTCGCCGAGGGCCACGACATCACCCACACCGCCCATGCCTGCGGCTGGGCCAACCCGAGCGGCTTCATCGCCGCGTTCACCGACCTCGTCGGCACGACCCCGGGCCGCTACCGGTCCGGTCACTGACTCGAGCCGAGGTCGGGCCCACCGCTCCACACGACAAATTGACGAACCATCGGATCGATGCATGACGACGGCCCGCCGCGTGCAAGGAAGTTGCACGCAACGGGCCGCCGACAACGCGCCGTACGGGCGGGCTGCCCCCGCCCCGCGCGTCACCCACTCACACCTGCCACCGCAGAACCGGCCGACTCGGAGCCGAAGGACCGGTCCGTCAACACGGCCTCCGGCAGGGCAGGTTGGGCAGTGATGGTCAGCGCACGGTCACGGTGAACACGGGCGAGGCGGTGTTCCCACTGACGATGCGCAGCTCGTTCAGGCCCTTGATGCCGAGCTTGACGCCGAGCGAGTAGGCGCCGTTGCGGTTGGTCTGCACGGAGGCGGGCAGGGAGACCCACTTGCCGTGCTGCTTCTGCTGGAGAGTGACCGTGCTGCCGGCCTTGAGGCCGCTGGTGGTACCGGTGACCCGGAACAGCTCCCAGGCGTTCACCGAACTGACCGACGACTTGGCGGTGATGGAGGCGGACGCGGACACGGCGGCGGACGCCGGCGCGGCGTCGGAGGCGGAGGTGGAGACGACAACCGCGGTCGCGGTCGCGGGGAGGGCCGGCGTGGCCGCCATGGCGGTGCCCGCCGTTCCGACGAGCAGCGCGCCCAGGGTGACGACGGCGGCCAGGCGCAGGGAGTTCCGCTTGGAGACGATCACTGGTGGACCCCTTTCAGGGGAGGTGGTCGTTCGACCCGAAGCACGGTCGGTGCGATCGGGTGCTGTCATCAAGGAGGACGTCCCACCCGGCGCCACCGGTTGTGTGCGGAACGTCACTGTCATGTAACAGTCGCCTCGCCCGCCCGAACTCCCCAACCGGCAGTGCCGGTAGGCCCGTTCCAGCTCTCCCAAGGCCCCCTCCCGACCCCCGGGCCCCAGGTTCCTCAGCCCTGCGCCTGGACCGACTCCTCCCGCCGCCGACCGCCTGACACCCCCGCCGGGCGCCTCCGCCGGGCGCCTCCGGGCAGCACGAAGGCCCGGTCGGCGCTGCCGGACCGGGAGTTGACGCCTGCGCGCCCTTCCACCACCCTTTCACTAATCGAATAGTGAAAGGGTACTTTCTCGATGCCCGTCGCCTTCGCCCCGCTCGACCCATCGAGCCCATCGAGCCCATCGAGCCCATCGAGCCCACCGGGCCTGCAGAGCCCGCCCCGCCCGCGCCAACGCCTTCGCCCCACCCGCCTCCTGCACGTTGTCCGGCTCCCCCACCACCCCGCCGTCCTGGCCTGGGGCCTGGCCGCCGTCTTCGCCACGCTCTACACCTGCGTCGGCGTCAACCGCCACCGGCGAGGCCTCACCAAGGCCTACGACCTGGGGATCTTCGAGCAGGCCGTCCGGGCGTACGCCGACGGCCGGGCGCCGATCGTGCCGCTCAAAGCGCCCGGCTACGACCTCCTGGGCGATCACTTCCACCCGCTGCTCGCCGTCCTCGCCCCCGCCTACCGCGGGTTCCCGAGCCCGCTCACCCTGGTGGTCGCCCAGGCCCTGCTGATGGCGCTGGCCGTCGTCCCGCTCACCCGCTGGGCGCACCAGGTGGCCGGGCCTCGGGTGGCGCTGCTGGTCGGCTGCGCCACCGGGGCCTCCTGGGGGATCGTCCGGGCCGCGGCGGACGACTTCCACGAGATCGCGTTCGCCGTCCCGCTGCTCGCCTTCGCCGCCACCGCGCTCGGCCGGCGCCGACCACGCGCCGCCGCACTCTGGTCACTGCCGCTGCTGCTGGTGAAGGAGGACCTGGGGCTGACGGTGGCCGCCGTCGGCCTGCTGATCGCCCACCAGGCCCGGCAGGACCGACGCACTCCGCTGCCCGGATTCGCCCTCGCCCTCATCGGTGTCGCCGCGACCGCGCTCACCCTGCTCGTCGTCCTGCCCGCGTTCAACCCCAACGGGGGCTTCGACTACTGGCAGCAACTGGACGCCGGCGGCGGGCAGGCGGCCCCGCTCTGGACGCTCCCGCTCCGCCTCTGCTGGCCGCCGATCAAGTGGCTGCTGCTGTTCCTGCTGGCCGCCACCACCGGCTTCCTCGGCCTGCGCTCACCGCTCGCCCTGCTCTGCGCACCCACCCTGGCCTGGCGGCTGCTCTCGACCAACCCGCACTACTGGGGCGTCAGTTACCACTACAGCGCGGTACTGATGCCGATCGCGTTCGCCGCCCTGGTCGACGCCGTCCAGCGCGCCCGCGCCAATGCCCGTGCCACCGAAACCGACACCGCCACCGCCACGGGCCCGGCACCCGCCACCCCCCGCCGGGTCCGGCGCGCCCTCGCCGTGACCGCCCTGGTGACGGTCGTGACGCTGCCGCTCTACCCGCTGCACGAGGTGGTGATGCCCGAGGCCTGGAGCACCTCACCCCGGCTCACCGAGACCCGGGCGATGCTCCGCCTGATACCCGACGACACCACCGTCGCCGCCTCCAACCGGCTCGCCGCCCAGCTCACCGGCCGGGCGGAGGTCACCCTGGTGTGCCAGGACCCGGTCGGCCCCGGCCCGGACTGGGTGGCCGTCGACCTGCGCGATCCGAGCGTGCAGTCCCCGTGCGCCACCGCCCGCATGCTGGCCGCCTACCAGAGCCAGGGCTACCACCGACTGATCGACCGGGACGGCCTGCTGCTCCTCAAACACCCCTGATCGACCCGCCGCCCGCTCGCCCGCGGGTCGGTCGGTCGGTCAGCATCACGATGGTCCATGGAAAGGTGCCGTCATGCCGCTGAAAGCCCTTGCCCGCTACCGTACGGATGATGAGGTGGACCCGTGATGAACCACCATGACGTCCAAGCTGTCAGCCCGTTGACACTCGCCTGGGTTCACCGGCAACTGGCGGCGGGCGAACGGATCGTCGGTACCGAAGTGCTGCACGGCGGCATCACCGCCGACGTCCGGAGGCTGACCGTCGCCACCCGGGACGGGGGCACCCGCGATCTGGTGCTGCGGTCGTTCGTCGACCCGTTCTCCGTGGAGCGCGCCGAGGACTGGCTGCGCAGGGAGTCCGGCGCCCTGACACTGCTGGCGGGGACCGGTGTGACGGCTCCCGGGCTGGTCGCGGTCGATCCGACCGCCGCGCACTGCGAGTACCCGTCGCTCCTCATGACACATCTGGCGGGCCGAACGGTCCTTGAGGGCGAGGGGCTGGAGACGCGCGTCCCGCTGCTGGCCCGGCAGCTCGTGGCGATCCACGCCGTGCGACCCGCCGAGCGGCCCCGGGATTACGAGGCGTTGACGACCGCCGACACCGTCGTGGTGCCGAAGGGCGCCGACGCGGCGGCATGGGCCCCGGCGATCGACGTGATCCGCAGGCCCGCGCCGCGCTACGAAGGGCGGTTCCTGCACCGGGACTTCCAACCCGGCAACGTGCTGTTCCACGTGCCGTCCGACACCCCGTCCAACGCACCCGTCGACGCGCCGCCCGCAAGCACAGCGGGTACGCGGATCACCGGCGTCGTCGACTGGGCCGCCGCCTCCTGGGGTCCGGCGGACCTCGATGTGGCGCACTGCTCCACCAATCTCGCGCTGCTGCACGGCCCGGCCTGGGGGCGGCGGTTCACCGAGGCGTACGAGGAGGCCGGCGGGGTGCTGGCCGCGGCCGCGAGCGAACGACTGTACTGGCAGGTACGGGACCCCCTCGCCTGCTCGGAGGAAGTGCGGCCGGTGGCGCGGGCATGGCGGGATGCGGGGAGGGCGGAACTGACGACGCGAGCCGTGGAGGAACGGCTGGACGCCTACGTCACCGCCCTGATGGCCGCGTTGGGCTGAGCCGAGGCGGTCCGGGGCCCGACGGTCCCGCACGGACGTACCCCCGCCCCGGCTTGACCCGCGGGCCACCGTGGTCCACCATTCCACTATTGAACTAGTGAAAGGCCGCAACGGGTGTGATCGAGTACCGCATCGATCGGCGCAGCGGGGTCTCCACGTACCAGCAGATCGTGCAGCAGACCAAGCAGGCCCTGCGACTGGGGATGCTGGAGCCCGGGGACAAGCTGCCGACCGCCCGCGAGGTGGTCGAACTGACCGCCATCAACCCCAACACCGTGCTCAAGGCCTACCGCGAACTCGAACGCGAGGGACTGGTCGAGCCCCGCCCGGGGCTCGGCACCTTCGTCCGGCGTTCGCTCGCCCGGCCGGAGGCGGCGGCGGACGGACCGCTGCGCGCGGACCTCGTCGGCTGGGTGGACCGGGCCCGCGAGGCCGGGCTGGAACGCGAGGACATCGCCGCACTGATGGCATCCGCGCTGGAGCAACGCTTCGACGCCGGGGTTCCGCCGACGCCACCGAACTGACCCACGCCGGAACCCACGCCGGACCGCACGCCCGACATGCACGCCCGAACCGGACACCGGAAACGGGCACCGGAAACGGGCGGCCGGCCGGCCGGCCGGCCGCACCGAACAGCCACACACCACAGCCGTACGCCGGGCCGCCCGGCAGCACCGAACCGAGAACAGTGGGGGGACCGGGTGAACGACCCGACAACCGTGACTCCGGCGTTGGAGGCCGTCGGACTGGGCAGGCGGTACCGGGGCGAATGGGCCCTGAACGCCTGCGACTTCACCGTCCCGACCGGACGGATCTGCGGGGTGGTCGGCCCCAACGGCGCGGGCAAGAGCACCCTGCTCTCCCTCGCCGCCCGCCAACTCACTCCCACCGAGGGTGAGTTGCGAGTGTTCGGCACGACCGCCGACACCCGCGAGGAACGCGCCCGGGTCGCCTACGTGGCACAGGACAAGCCGCTCTACCCGGGACTCACCGTGGCCGAGACCCTCCGGATGGGCCGCGAGCTCAATCCGGTCTGGGACGAGGAGACCGTCGAACAGATCGTCGACCAGGGCGAGTTGCGCCTCAGGGCCCGGATCGGCTCGCTGTCCGGCGGGCAGCGCACCCGGGTCTCGCTGGCGCTCGCCCTCGGCAAGCGCCCCGACCTGCTGCTGCTCGACGAGCCGATGGCCGACCTCGACCCGCTCGCCCGGCACCAGCTCATGGGCACCCTGATGTCGGCCGCCGCCGAGCGCGGCACGACCATCGTGGTGTCCTCGCGCATCCTCCCGGAGCTGGACGGCGTGATCGACCACCTGCTGCTGGTCCAGCGCGGACGGATCCGGCTCTCCGGCGACCTGGACGACATCCTCGCGGGGCACCAGCTGCTCACCGGCCCCGCCGGGGGCGCCGACCTCCCGCCCGGTCTGGTGGTCGAGCAGCGGTCCGCCGGCCGCCGGCTGACCGCACTGGTGCGCACCGGCGAGCCGCTGGACGGTCCCTGGGAGACCGAACGGCCCAGCCTGGACGAGCTGCTGCTCGGCTACCTCCGCGCCCCGGCCGAACCGACCCCGACCAGGCCCGCACCTGCCGAGCCCGCCCCGGACACCACCGGCACCGCCCCGGCGAACGACGAGAAGGCAGCATGAGCACGGACGTCCTGACCGACCCCGCGAAGCCCGCTCCCGCCCCCGGGTCCGCCACCCCGGACCGGTCCGGAACCCCCCGACTGCGCGGCTTGCTCTGGCTGACGTGGCGTCAGAATCGGCTTCTGCTCTGGGTCCTGGCGGCACTGCTGGTCCTGCTGGCGGCCGACCTCCTGTGGATCCACGTCGTCGCCCAGCACATCACGGGCGCGCTGCGGCGGACGGGCTGCTACAGCCCCGAGAGCTGGGACAGCAACAAGTGCTGGATCCTCCTCTCGCCGATCAACCGACCGAACTTCTGGTTCGTCTCCGTGCTCCAGCCGGTGGTCACCGCCGTCCCGCTGTTGATCGGCGTGTTCGTCGGCGCTCCGCTGCTGGCCCAGGAGCACGAGCGCGGCACGATCCGCCTGATCCGTGCCCAGTCCGTCGGTCCCGTGCGCTGGCTGGCCGCCCGCCTCGCGGTGCCGGGACTCGCGGTGCTGGCCGTCACCGGCGTGCTCGCCTCGCTGATGACCTGGGTGTGGTGGACGGACATCGTGCACGGTCCGGTGGCCTTCGACCCTCCGTTCCAGTTCTTCACCTACCCGGCCCTCGGCATCGCGCCGGTCGCCTGGTCCCTGTTCGCGCTGGCCCTGGGCGTCCTGGTCGGCCAGGTGCTGCGCCGGACGCTGCCCGCGATGTTCCTCACCGGCGCCCTGGTAGCGGTGACCCACGGCCTGGTCCGCTGGGCGCGCCCGTCCTTCTACCCCACCGTCGACGTCGTGGCCCCCCTCCGGGCCATGCAGCCCACCAACGCGTGGCTGGTCGACACGAAGACCGTCCTGCCCGACGGCAGCCGGGTCGACTCCGTCGCGTGCATCGAGACGCACCGGTGCGACGGGGCCACCGGCACCTGGCTGAGCTACCACCCCTCCTCCCACCTCGTCCCGGTCCAACTCGTCGAGGCCGGAATCCTGTTGGTGCTCACCGCCCTCGCCCTGGCGGCCGCCTTCCGCCTCGTCCGCCGGTAGCCCTCCCGCCGCTCTCCTACAGCCCCGGGGCCGGGCATCACCCCCCCTCCCCACCTGCGGCGCACTTGACGAAAGGTTGACCTGTTCACGGCAGATAGTTGACGACCGGCGCCCCTATGGTCGGCCCATGCCCTCACAGCCCATCAGGCCGACCGCCCTGCCGGTCCTCCCCTACCGCAAGCCCACCCGCGGCCGGGACTACTGGGTCCTGGACAACGTCCTGCCCGACCCGGACGCCGTCCGCGAGCGCGTCCTGGCCCGCGGCGACTGGACCGAGGGCTACCCGTACCGCCCCGAGACCTGGCCCGGCCTGCGCACCATGCCCGGCCTGGAACCGGACGAGCTGGCCCGGGTCGAGGCCCAGGTCCGCAAGGCCACCGGCGCCTCCCGGCTCTGGGTGCAGAGCACCCCCGGCGGCGGCACGCTCAACCACAACTGCGTCCAGGTCGTCGGCGCCGGGGAGTCGGAGTCCCGCCCGCACACCGACTCCCGCGCGCTCTGCCGCTACGCCGCCGTGCTCTACCTGAGCCCCGGCGCCCCCAAGGACGCCGGCACCAGCTTCTACCGCCAGCAGTTCCCCGGCGGCCGCCTCGGGGGCAACCTGGTCAACGCCCCGCACAACAACCTGGTCGAGGCGCTCGGCACCCGGCACGTCCCCGCCGACCACTTCACCGAGGACGTCCGGGTCCCCAACCGCTACAACCAACTCCTCCTCTACCACGCCAACCTGATCCACAGCGCCACCGAGTACTACGGCGCGGAGCTGGCGGACCGCCGGATGACCGCCGTGTTCTTCTGGATGGCCTGACGGATGGCCTGATGGCTGGCCCGACGGATGGCCTGATGGCTGGCCCGACCGGCTGACCACGCCGGGCCGGGACCCCGCGGACCGGTTCGAGCGGCGCCCGCCCGGGGACGCTCCCCGCATGAACCCCGACGCCGTACCCCCCACCGAGACGGTCCGCCCCGACTGGGCCGCCATCGACCGGCTGCCCACCGCCGACCTGCTCCGCCTGATGAACGCCGAGGACCGCGCCGTCCCCGTGACCGTCGCCGGGCAGCTGGCGCGGATCGCCGCCGTGGTCGACGCCGCGGCGGCGAGGATGGCGCGCGGCGGGCGGCTGGTCTACGCCGGTGCGGGCACGGCCGGGCGGCTCGGGGTGCTGGACGCCGCCGAGTGCCCGCCGACCTTCGGCACCGACCCCGGGCTGGTGGTGGGCCTGATCGCGGGCGGCCGGAGCGCCGTGACGGAGGCCGCCGAGGGCGCCGAGGACCGCACCGACCTCGCCGAGGCCGACGTGGCGGCGCTCGCCCTGACCCCGGACGACACCCTGGTGGGCGTCTCCGCCTCGGGCCGCACCCCGTACGCGCTCGCCGCCGTGGGCGCCGCCCGGGCGGCCGGGGCGCTGACCGTCGGGCTGGCCTGCAACCGCGGCTCGGCGCTGGTGGCGGCGGCGGAGCTGGGGATCGAGGTGGAGGTCGGCCCCGAGGTGCTGGCCGGCTCCACCCGGTTGAAGGCGGGCACCGCGCAGAAGCTGGTGCTCAACATGCTGTCCACGTCGGTGATGATCCGCCTCGGCCGGACGTACGGAAACCTGATGGTCGATCTGCGGGCCACCAACGTCAAACTCCGCGAGCGCGCCCGCCGGATCGTCGCGGAGGCCACCGGTGCCGACGCCCCGACGGTCGACCGCGCCCTCACCGCCACCGACGGCCGGACGAAGGACGCCGTCCTGCTGCTGCTCGCCGACGTGGACGCACCCACCGCCGCCCGGCTCCTCACGGCCTCGGCCGGACGGCTCCGCGACGCCCTCGAACTCGCCCGCCGCCAGCGCCCGTTGCCCGGCCCGGACCCGCTGGAACCCGGCAGGGTCTGACCGGGCGGCCACGACCACCTCACGCGGGGAACACGGGGTCCCCGTCCTCGCCGGTCCACGGCCACCGGTCCGGCTCCCGGCCGAGGGCCCGCCAGACGGCGTGTGCGGCGGCGAACTTCACGTCACCGGGGCCGGTGTCCGCCGGGGCCGTGACGATCTCCACGACCGAGACGAGGACGCCACGGGCCTCCTCGGGCAGCCGCATCAGCGCGTACCGGGCGCCGTCCCGCGCCTCCTCCCGGAACCGTTCCGCCTCCGCGCAGCCGGCGCCCACCGCGATCCCGAAGGACGCTCCGCGCCCGCCGGACACCTCGGCGACGACCCGCACCGCCGGTCCGGCGGCCACAGCGACGTGCACGGTCACCTGGGCGTAGCGCGACCATCGAGCGGTCTGGCGCGACAACCGGTGGGTACCCTCCACCGCTCACCCCCCGATCAGCACAGGAACCGGGCCGGGAACCCGAATCCGCACTACCCCAGCCGCAGGTCCGCGGCCGCCACGACCTCTCCCAGGCGCGGGAAGTCCAGCTCCACCGAGGCCCGGTGCTCCGCCTCCGTCAGCCCGGCCATCGCGTCCTCGACGAACACCAGCCGGTAGCCGTGGTCGGCGGCCGCGCGGGCGGTCGACTCCACGCCGAGGTTGGTCGCGATCCCGGCGAGGACGAGCGTCTCCACTCCCCGGGCCCGGAGCAGTTCGTGCAGTCCGGTGCCCTGGAAGGCGCCGATGGTGCGCTTCACCACGACCTCGTCGGCCGCCGCCTCGACCTCGGCCACCAGCCCGCTGCCGGGCGGCTGTTCGGCGACGCCCGGCCGCTCGACCCGCACCGCGACGACCGGGGCGCCGGCCGCACGGAAGTCCTCGGCGAGGCGCAGCGAGGCCGCCACGACCTCCGGACCGGAGTGCGGCGCGAGCTGGTTGGCGACGATCCGGTCCATCAGGTCGATCAGGACCAGGGCCGTGCTGCGGGGATCAAGGGTGGTCATGGCGCTCACGCTAGCCCATCGCCCACGGCACCCGAACCCTCCGCCGCCTCCCGGGCGATCTCCGCCCGGAACCCCTCCACCAGCACCCGCAGCCCGTAGTCGAAGTCGGCGTCGTGGTCGGTCATCCGCAGCACGTCGGCGGCCTCGCTCAGCAGCGGCAGCTCGCGCAGCGCCTCGTCGGGGAACGGCGGCCGGGTGCGCTGCGCGGCGTCCTGTCGCCAGGCCTGTTCCTCGGTGACCCAGCCCATGATGTAGCGGTCGACGGTCAGCAGCAGTCGCAGTGCGGTGCGCGGGCGCAGCCCGGCCCGGCACAGCGCGCTCAACTGGGCCTCAACGGCGGGGAGTTCGTCCTCGGTCGGCAGGGTGCCGGCGTGCACCCGGGCGCCGTCACGGTAGGCCAGCAGGGCGTTGCGCTTGGCCCGGGCGTCGGCGGTGATCCAGTCGGGCCAGTGCTCCGGGTCCGGCTCGCGGTCGGGCGGGAGGGCCTCGGCGAGCATCGCCTCGGCCATCAGGTCGAGCAGTTCCCGCTTGTTCTTGAAGTGCCAGTACAGCGCCGGTGACTGCACGCCCAGCTCGCGGGCGAGCCGGCGGGTACTGAGCCCGTCGATGCCCTCCTCGTTGAGCACGCGCAGCGCGGTGCGCACCACTTCGTCGCGTTGCAGCGCCATCCGATCGGCCTCCCGGTAATCCGCTTGCGGGGCCACCTTATCGCCGCTAAGTTCCGACCCGGACTTTATCAGCGATAAGGAGGCAATGCCCGCCACGACAACCACTGCTACGACGACCACTGCCGCGACACCCACCCACCCGACACCCAAGGACCCCGCATGACCCCAGGAACGGACCGCCGACGGTCCCGACTGCTCCCCGACACCACCCCCTGGCGCACCTCCCGGGACTTCCGCCTCACCTGGACCTCCGGCACGGTCACCCTGCTCGGCTCGGTCTTCACCATGACCGCGATCCCGCTCCAGATCGCCGACCTCACCGGCTCACCGCTCGCCGTCGGAGCCGTCGGAGCGGTCGAACTCGTGCCCACCGTCCTGTTCGGCCTCTACGGAGGCGTGCTCGCCGACCGCGCCGACCGCCGCAGCGTCGCCCTGGCCTGCGAAGTCGCCCTGGCCGTCCTGAGCACCCTGCTACTGGCCAACGCGCTGCTCGGGGCACCCGCCGTCTGGCCGCTCTACCTGGCCGCCGGCCTGGCGGCGGCCGTCCAGGGCATCCAGCAGCCCTCGGTGCAGGCGATGGTCCCGCGGCTGGTCCCGCCGGAGCAGCTGGTGGCGGCCGGGGCGCTGCTCTCGCTGCGCTGGAGCATCGGCGGCGTGGCCGCGCCGGCCGCCGCGGGAGTGCTGATCGCGACCAGCGGGGCCCCGGCCGCGTACTTGGTCGACCTGGCCACCTTCCTGCTGTCCATCGCCCTGCTCGCCCGGGTGCGGCCCGTCCCCTCGGAGCGGGACGCCGAGGCGCCGCCGCTGCGCGACCTCACCGAGGGCGTCCGGTACGCGGCCCGCCGGCCCGACCTGCTGGGCACCTACCTGGCCGACCTGGCCGCCACCGTGTTCGCCCTGCCCACCGCCCTGTTCCCCTTCCTCGCCGGGGAGCTGGACGCGACCTGGGCGCTGGGCCTGCTCTACTCGGCGTCCGCCGCCGGGAGCCTGCTCGCCGCCACCACCGGCGGGTGGACGGAACGGGTGCACCGGTACGGACGGCCGGTCCTGCTCTCCGCCGCCCTGGTGGGCGCGGCCACCGCCGCGGCCGCCGTCGCCCCGGGCCTGTGGGCCGTGCTGCTCTGCCTGGCCGTCGCGGGCGCCGCCCACTGGATCGGCGACACCTTCCGCAGCGCCCTGTGGAACCGGTCCATCCCGGACGAGCTGCGCGGCCGCGCCGCCGGCCTGGAGCTGCTGATCGGCTCCGCCGGACCGGCCCTCGGCGACCTGCGGGCCGGCGGCCTCGCCGCCCGGCAGGGCATCCGGGCCGCGCTGGGCACCGGCGGCCTGCTCTGCCTGGGCAGCAGCGCCCTGCTCGCCGCGGCGCTTCCGGCGCTCTGGCGCTACGACCAGCGCACGCCTGCCACGGCGGAGGCCGGGGCCCGCCCCGCGCCGTGAGGGTGCCGGGCACGCCGGCCCGCCCGCCGACTCCACCAGGTCCACGTCAAGCGAACTCTTGCCCCGCCCGCATTGACTGACGCTTTGTCAACAATTCACCATCCCCTGTCTACCCGCATAGATCCGCCACTGCTGACATGGACACACACCGCCCGGCAGCCCGTGCCGGGCCCGTGACAGGGAGCTCCCCCATGCTTCGTGCCCACCGACTCGCCCCCGCTGTCGCCACCGCGGTGCTCGCCGCGGCCGCCCTCGCGACCGCCGGCACCGCGCACGCCGCCCCCGCCTCCACCTCCGCCGCGCACGCCCGCGCCGCCCTCGACGCCACCTGTTCGCAGGCCTACCTCCCGCTGCCCGACCCCGCCTGCACCCCGGGCGCCACCAACCCGGACGTCACCCAGGACACCATCGACTCCACCATCTGCGTCCCGGGCTACAGCACCTCGATCCGCCCCTCCACCAGCTACACCAACCGCTTGAAGGTCCAGCAGATCGCCCAGTACGGCTACGAGGACACCAGCACGGCCGACTACGAGGAGGACCACTTCATCCCGCTGTCCCTCGGCGGCCACCCCACCGACCCGAACAACCTCTGGCCGGAGCCCCACTACGCCACCGACTCCAGCGGCCTGACCTCCACCGACAAGGACACCGTGGAGTACAAGCTCTACCGCGCGGTCTGCAACCACCAGGTCGCCCTGGTGCCCGCCCAGCAGGCCATCGCCACCAACTGGACCACCGCGCTGTCCGTCCTCGGCCTGGGCTGACGCCCGGCCGTCCGGCGCGGGCCCCGCGTCTCACAGCGTGAGGGCCCGTGCCGACGCCCTTACCGGGGACGGGAGTTCGGTCCGCCCGCGCAGGTAGCGGTCCACCGCCGCGGCCGCCGCCCGGCCCTCCGCGATCGCCCAGACGATCAGCGACTGGCCCCGCCCGGCGTCCCCCGCGACGAACACCCCGTCGGCGGCGGTGCCGAACCCGTCGTCCCGCTCCAGCGTCCCCTCCGGCCCGATGCCCAGCCCGAGTTGGGCGTACAGCGGCTGGTCCGGCTCCGGCCCGACGAAGCCCAGCGCGAGCAGCGCCAGCTGCGCCGGGAGCACCCGTTCGGTGCCCGCCCGGGGGCCGCGGTCGCCCGGCTCCGCCTCGGCGTAGCGGACGGCCGCCAGCCGCCCGTCCGGCCCCGGCTCGAACCCGACCGTGACCGCCGCGAACACCCGCCCGCCGGCCGCGGACGACCGGCCCTCCTCCCCCGACGACGCCCGCTCCTCGCCCGACGACGCCCCCTCCTCACCCGACGACGACAGCGACAGCGACGACGCCCCCGCCCGCCCCGCCAACTCCTCGTGCGAGGTGGTCTCCCGGTACACCTTGGGGTGGACCGGCCAGGGCTGCCCCGGCCCGCGCCGCTCCGGCGGACACGGGTTGATGTCCAGCTGGGTCACCGAGGCCGCACCCTCGCGCAGCGCCGTCCCCAGGCAGTCGGAGGCGGTGTCCCCGCCGCCGACGACGACCACCCGCCGCCCCCGCGCGGACAGCGGCGAGACCGCCCGGTCCCCCTCGTCCACCCGGTTCGCCCAGGTCAGGTACTCCATCGCCGGGTGCACTCCGGCCAGCTCGCACCCGGGCACGGCCGGCACCCGCCAGGCACCGGCCCCCACCGCGACCACCACCGCGTCGTACCCGGCCCGCAGCTGCTCCCCGGTGACGTCCCGCCCGGCCCACACCCCGGTGCGGAACTCGGTGCCCTCGGCACGCAGCTGCGCCAGCCGCCGTTCCAGCCGGTGCTTCTCCAGCCGGAACGGCGGGATCCCGTAGCGCAGCAGCCCGCCCGCCCGGTCGGCCCGTTCGTAGACGGTGGTGGCGTGGCCGGCCCGGGTCAGCTGCTGGGCGGCGGCCAGCCCGGCCGGCCCGGAGCCGATCACCGCCACCCGCCCGCCCGGTTCCGGCCGCTCGGGCGGCTGCGCCGCGTCCCAGCCCTCGGCCCAGGCCCGGTCGGCGATCGCCAGTTCCACGTTCTTGATCGTCACCGCGTCCCCGTCGATCGCCAGCACGCAGGCGCTCTCGCACGGGGCCGGGCAGAGCCGCCCGGTGAACTCCGGGAAGTTGTTCGTCGCCAGTAGCCGGGCGGCCGCGGCCCGCCAATCCGCGTCCGCGACCAGCCGGTTCCACTCCGGCACCAGGTTCCCCAGCGGACAGGCCGCGTGGCAGAACGGCAGCCCGCAGTCCATGCAGCGCTCCGCCTGTCCGCCCACCAGCGGCAGCAGTGCCCCCGGCCGGTACACCTCCCGCCGGTCCCCCAGCCGCTCCCGGGCGTCCCGGCGCGCCCGCTCCGCGCGCGGGGTGGTGAGGAAGGCCATCCGCTCTGCCATCGAGGCCTCCGGCGGGGCGTACCGAATGGGTCCGGCGGCCCACCCGGCGGCACGCCACCGTGTGGCCACCGTACGCCCACGAAGCGGCGCGCGACACCCGTGCCGGCCGGGAATCCGTGCCCCCCGCTCTCCACTGCCGTGAGCACGCCAGGGAGAATCTCCCGCATGAGCCACACCGTGCTGATCGCCGAGGACGACCGCGCCATCCGCGACTCGCTCACCCGCGCCCTCACGCTGGAGGGCTACCGGGTGCGGATAGCCGCGGACGGCACCCAGACCCTGGCCGTCCTCGCCGAGCAGCGGCCGGACGTCCTGGTGCTCGACGTGATGATGCCCGCGCCGGACGGCCTGGAGGTCTGCCGCCGGCTGCGCGCGGCCGGCGACCGCACCCCGGTGCTGATGCTCACCGCCCGGGTCGAGGTCCCGGACCGGATCGCCGGGCTGGACGCCGGGGCCGACGACTACCTGGTCAAGCCCTTCGACGTGGACGAGCTGTTCGCCCGGCTGCGCGCCCTGCTGCGCCGCAACCCGCCCGCCGACACCCCCGAGGACGTCCTGACCGTCGCCGACCTGCGGGTCGAGCCGCCGGCCCGCCGGGCCTGGCGCGGCGGCGCCGAACTGGAGCTCTCCCGCACCGAGTTCGACCTGCTGGAGCTGCTCGCCCGGAACGCCGGCGCCGTCCTCGACCAGACCACCCTGTACGAGCGGATCTGGGGCTACGACTTCGGCCCGGGCTCGAAGAACCTCGCGGTCTTCATCGGCTACCTGCGCCGCAAGCTCGACCGCCCCGGCCTCACCCCGCTGATCCACACCGTCCGCGGCGTCGGCTACACGCTGCGCGAGCCGTGACCGGCCCGTCGGCCCGCCGCACCCGGCTGCCGCGCCCCGGCCTGCGCACCACCCTCTCGCTCGCCTTCGCGGTGATGGCGGCCCTGGTCGCGGTGGTGATCGGCACGCTCGGCTACCACGCGGCGGCCGCGCTGATCCGCGACGACGAGTCGGACGACTTCAACTCGGCCGTCCACGCGGTCAGCGGCCAGGTGGACCGCCAGAAGCTGTTCCCGGGGGACTTCAACAGCCCGAGCGGGCTGAGCGAGCAGCTGCTGCACCCGATCAGGGTGACCGCCCAGGCCCTCGACTCGCACGGGGCGATCCTCCCGGGCACCGCGCACCTCGACCTGCCGACCACCGCGACCGACCGCGAACTCGCCCGCGCCGACGCACCCGCCCGCACGGTGATCGACGTGCGCCGGGTCGGCGGCCGGACCTGCCGGGTGGGCGTGGTCTCGCTCGGCGGCGGCCGGGGCGCCGTCCAGGTCGTGCTGCAACTCGACGACATCGAGGAGCTGTTGGAGGTGCTGCGGCACCAGATGGCGGCCGTGGTGGCCGTCGTCGTACTGGTGGCGGGCGGATCCGGCTGGCTGGTCGCCGGGCGGATCACCGGCCGGCTGGTCCGGCTCACCGACGCGGCCGAACGGGTCGCCGCCAGCGGCCGCCTGGACGTCCCGGTGCCCGCCTCCGGCCGGGACGAGGTGGGCCGGCTCGGCCGCGCCTTCGACCGGATGCTGGTGCGCCTCGCCACCGCCAAGGAGAACCAGCGCCGGCTGGTCCAGGACGCCGGGCACGAGCTGCGCACCCCGCTGACCAGCCTGCGCACCAACCTCTCGGTGCTGCCCAGCATCGACCGGCTGCCGCCCGCCGAGCGCACCGCGCTGCTCGCCGACCTGGCCGAGGAGGCCCGGGAGCTGACCCAGCTGGTGGAGGAGCTGGTGGCGCTGGCGGCGGACCGCAAGGCCGACGAGGACCCGGTCGAGGTGGTGCTGGCGGAGGTGGTCCGCTCGGCCGCCGCCCAGGCCCGCCGGCGCAGCGACCGGGAGATCACCGTGGTCACGGACGACACCGTCGTCATCGCCCACCCGGACGCGCTGGCCCGCGCGGTGGGCAACCTGCTGGACAACGCGGCCAAGTTCGACCCGGCGGGGACGTCCCCGATCGAGCTGGTGGCGCACGGCCTCCGGGTCGAGGTCCGGGACCGCGGTCCGGGCATCGACGCGACCGACCTCGACCGGGTCTTCGACCGCTTCTACCGGGCCACCGCGGCCCGCAGCCTGCCCGGCTCGGGCCTGGGCCTGGCCATCGTCGCCGAGGTGGCCCGCTCGCACGGCGGCACCGCCTACGCCGCCAACCGGTCCGGCGGCGGCGCGGTGATCGGCTTCACCCTGGGCGGCTGAGCACCCCCGAGCACCCCCGGGCACAGCTCAGCCCCCTCGGCCTCGGCACGCCGAACGGGCCCGGCGCGCACCAGGCGCACCGGGCCCGTTCGGAGGACGGGTCGGCTCTCAGACCGCGGCGAGCAGTCCCCGCCCGAGCCAGTCGGCGTCGTCCTTCACGCCCGGCAGGACGAAGAAGTACCCGCCACCGGTCGGCGAGATGTAGTCCACCAGCGGCTCGTCGATCAGCCGGGTCTGGGTGGCCTCGAACTGCCGCACCACGTCCTGCTGGTAGCAGCAGAACACCAGGCCCATGTCCAGGTTGCCCGCCTTGTCCACGCCCCGGTCGTAGTTGAAGCCGCGGCGCAGGATGCGCGAGTTGTCGGTGTCGGCGGTGCGCGGGTTGGCCAGCCGGATGTGCGCGTTGAGCGGGATCGCCTTGCCGTCCGGGTCCTTGCCGTAGTCCGGCGCGTCGTTCTCCTGGTGCCCGTCCAGCGGCGCGCCGGTGTCGCGGCGGCGGCCGAACATCTTCTCCTGCTCGCTGAGCTTGACCCGGTCCCAGAACTCGATCAGCATCCGGATGATCCGGACCACCTGGTAGCTGCCGCCGGTCGCCCAGGCGGGCTCGCCGGCACCGTCGGTGACCCAGATCAGCCGGTCGCTCTCGCGGGCCGAGGTGGTGTCCGGGTTGGCGATGCCGTCCTTGAAGCCGAGCAGGTTGCGCGGGGCGCCGTCCGGGCGGGAGGCGCTCTTGAAGCCGTCGATCCGCCAGAGGATCTGCATCGCCCCGCGGGTGTGGCGGGTGATGTCGCGCAGTGCGTGCAGCACCGTGTCCTGCTGGTCGGCGCAGATCTGCAGCGAGAGGTCGCCGTGCAGTTCGCCGGGCTGGAGGTTGTCGTTGGGGAAGGTCTTCATCGGCGTCAGCTTGACGGGCTTGGCCTTGGCGAGCCCGTAGCGGTCGTCGAACAGCGAGGCACCGACGCCGACCGTGACGGTGAGGTTGTCGGTGGGCACGGTGGGGCCGAGGATGCCGCTGTCCGAGGGCGGGGCGCCGACGCCGAGGTCGGGCGGGGTGCCGCCGGCGGTGAGCAGGCGGATCCGCTCGGTCAGGGTCCTGAACAGGTCCTCCAGGCCCTTGCGGTCCTGGGCGATGACCTGGCAGGAGACGAAGGCGGCGAAGCCGGGGGCCGGGGTGACGACGCCGGCCTGGTGGGCGCCGTGGAACGGGACGGCCCCGTTCGCGGGCTGGTGGGTGTCCCCGGCGGCGGCCGGTTCGGCCCCGAGGGTGAACGCCCCGCCGGCCAGTACGGCGGCCCCGGCGCCCGCGCCGAGCGCGGCCCGGACGAAGCTGCGCCGGGCCGGACCGGCCGGGCAGCCGCCCTGGTCGGCGACCGACTCGGCGGCCGGTGCGGCGGAGACGGCGGCAGCGGCGTGCGGGAACGGGCAGGAGCCGGCGGCTGCGGTGTGGTCGGTCATCAGGCGGCCTTCCGGATCTCGAGCAGGGCGGGGACGGGCGAGAGGTCTTCGAGCAGCTGGCCGGTGGCGCCGTTCAGCTGGCGGCGGGTGCCGTCGGGCAGCTTGTCGAGCGGGATCCAGCCGTCGGCGGTGTGCGCCGCGGCGACGAGGTCCCCGACCCGCTTCATCCCGGCGTTGACCCGGACCAGCACCTGCGGGTCGCGCTCGTCGAGCAGCGGCTGGAGCAGGGTCAGCAGCTCCTGGGTGCCGGCCAGGTTGGCCTGGGTGGTGGCGAGGTTGGTGCCGCTGCCCATGTCGGTGTCGCCGGTCAGCTCGAACTGGAGGGTGTTCTCCAGGATCTCGTGGGCGCGCAGCGGGAGGTCGCCCGGGTCGAAGTCCTGGGTGGGGAAGTCGTGCACCAGCTTGGCGACGTTCTGGGCGAGCTCGTCGGCGACCGGCGTCAGGTCGGCGGCGGACTGGCCGTGCCAGAGGCCGTACTCCAGGCGCAGGAAGCCGGTGAAGCCCGGGTCCTGGGCCTTGTCGGCGTAGCCGTCGGCGCGGCCGTCGATCTTCTTGTCGAGGTCGGCGAAGGTGCCGTAGGCGGCGCCGAGCGAGGCGTACTGGAGGTGGGCGGTGAGCCAGTCGGCCTTGGCGGCGTTGAGGTCGCCGCCGTGCACGTCGGTCTGGATCTTCTGGGTCTGCGTCATCAGGGTCGCGAGGCCCTTGGTGACGTAGTCCTTGTAGCTGTCCAGCGGGGCCTTGAGGTCGTCCTCGGAGACCGGCTTGACGGCCTTGACCTCGGCACCGCCGGAGACGTGCACGGTGGCGGAGGTTGCGGTGGTGCCGCCGGTGGGCACGCAGCGCCAGGCGTAGTCGCCGGAGCCGATGGTGGCGGTCAGCGCCCGGGTGGTGCCGGGGGCCAGGCCCTCGATCTCGCCGTAGACCGCGCCGGTGCCCGGATTGACCAGGTAGACCTCGGAGACCTTGTCGCCGCTGTTGTGCATCTGGAACACCTGCTGGCCCGGCTGGGGGGTGCCGAAGCCCTTGCCGCACTCCTTCTCGGAGACCGCGACGGTGGCCGAGCTGTCCTGCTTGCCGTCGCTGACGGCGATCACGGCGCCGGCCACCACGACCGGTACGGCGACCAGCGCGGTCGGCAGCACCCAGCGCGGCCGCCCGGTGCGCACCGGCTCGGCCTGCTCCGCGTCCGGCTTGCCCGCCGCAGCAGCGGCGGGGGCGGCGGGGGCCGCGGCCGGAGCCGCCGTGCCGCCGCGCACGCCCTCGATGAACAGGGTCATCACGATGCTCAGGTAGGCGATGTAGCCGACGACCTGGAGGACCGTCATGGTGACGGTCAGGTTGAGGGTGCCCTGGACCAGCGTGGCGTACCAGGACGAGGCGTCCAGGTGCCCGCTCAGGTCGAAGGCGTACGTGCTGCCGCCGCCGACCAGACCGGACTCCTGGAGGTCGCGCAGGCCGTAGCCGAGCACGCCCGCGGCGACCACGATCAGGCCGGCGCCGGTGAGGGTGAAGAACTTGGTGAGGTTCATCTTGAGGGCCCGGCGGTACAGGCCCCAGCAGAGCGCGACGGAGAGCAGCAGGCCGACGGCGGCGCCGATGATCGGCCCGGTGGACTCCCCGGCGGTGCGCGCGTTGGTCCACAGGAAGAGCGAGGTCTCCAGGCCCTCCCGGGCGACGGCGAGGAAGCTGGTGAGCACCAGCGCGCCCGCGCCCATGGCCAGCGAGGCCTGGACCTTCTCCTTGATGTCGGCGGAGAGGGTGCGCGCGGAGCGGCGCATCCAGAACACCATCGCGGTGACGAAGCCGACCGCGATCAGGCTCAGCACCCCGCCGAACGCCTCCTGGGCGTGGCCGGAGAGGTTGGCGGCGGTGAAGGTGAGCACCGCGCCGAAGCTGAGGCTGAGTGCGACAGCCGCCGCGACGCCCGTCCAGACCTGGGGGAGCCGGCCCTTCTGACCCGCCCTCACCAGCGTGGCGACCAGGATCGAGACGATCAGGCCCGCTTCGAGTCCCTCGCGCAGCCCGATCAGAAAGCTGGGAAACGCCTCATCCCACATGCAGCGGGCTCCTCCCCCGGGCCGCCCCGGGTCGTACCTGTTCTTGAGCGCACCGCCGCGGCAGCGGCGGCACGGCACGGCGAACGCCCCGGACACCGTGGTCCAGGGCGTTGCGCTTAGCTTAGGCAAACCTTAGAGGGACGGCGGTCAACTGCACCCCCCGTTCAGGTAAGGGTTCGGTATGAGAACACCCATGCGCCGGGCAACTCCGCAGGTCGGAGCCATCGGGGCCGCCGAGGGGCGGGCCGGTTCACCCCCACCACTGCTCGGGTGCCGCCTCGGGCCCGGGCTCCGGAGGGACCGTCACCGGTTCGGCGCAGCGCACCAGCAGCTCCCCCTCCTCCGTCCCGGTGACCAGGAAGCCCCGCTCCCGCAGGACGAGCGCGGCCGCCCCGCTCAGCGCCGCCCGCGCCGACCCGGAGGGCGGACCGTCCGCCTCCGCCCCCGGGGACCAGCCGACCGCCACCCCCTCGGGGTGACGGTCGATCGACAGCGGCGAGGTGCCCGGTGCGGTGTCGAACCCGGCGCGGGACAGGGCCTCGGTGACGGACGCGAGGAGTTCACGGTGATCCACCATTGGCGCAGCGTAGGCCCGGCCCCGCGCGGCGCCCGGACGCGGCACGCGCCGAAACGGTTCAGCTGCACCCGGGCGCAGCATCTCCCCCGCCCGGCCCCGACCGGCGGCCAGCCCGATCGGGCGTCAGGAACCCCCGTCCGGCCCGACACGAGCGGCCGGACGGCCCGATGGACGTGCACAGTCGGCCCCCTGCCGACAGCATGACAGAGTAAGCGCTCCATCACCCTGAGCAACGGGTCCAGTGAACCGCCCAGGTCCGCGCGCCGGTCCGCCCGGCGGACCCGTATCGAGAGGTCCCATGATCACAACACCTCGCCGGCCGGCGTCCTCGCCGACGGGCCTCCACGCCGGCACGCCGAGAACGCCGGGGAGCCCGTCGTGAGAACCGACCAGCAGTCGCAGCCGGGACCGGTGACCAGCACCCGCGCCAAACCGGCCAACAAGGCCGAAGCCCTCGCCGACTGGACCGACGGCCGACTCGGCATCTACTCCCTCGCCAAGGCCAACCTGCGCAAGATCTTCCCGGACCACTGGTCCTTCATGCTGGGCGAGATCGCGCTCTACACCTTCGTCATCATCATCCTGACCGGCGTCTGGCTGACCCTCTTCTTCAACCCGAGCATGGGCGAGGTCGTCTACGACGGCTCCTACGTCCCGCTCAAGGGCATCCGGATGTCCGAGGCCTACGCCTCCACCGTCAACATCAGCTTCGAGGTCCGCGGCGGCCTGCTGATGCGCCAGATCCACCACTGGGCGGCCGTCGTCTTCATCGCCTCGATGCTGACCCACATGCTGCGGGTGTTCTTCACCGGCGCCTTCCGCAAGCCCCGCGAGATCAACTGGATCTTCGGCGCGCTGCTGCTGTTCCTCGGCATGTTCGACGGCTTCATGGGCTACTCGCTGCCGGACGACCTGCTCTCCGGCACGGGCATCCGCTTCATGGAGGGCGCGGTCCTGGCCGTCCCGATCGTCGGCACCTACCTGCAGTTCTTCATTTACGGCGGCGAGTTCCCGGGCACCGACATCATCCCGCGGCTGTTCACCGTCCACATCCTGCTCATCCCGGGCATCATGGTGGGCCTGCTCGCGGCGCACCTGATCCTGGTCTTCTACCACAAGCACACCCAGTTCGCCGGGCCCGGCCGGACCAACGAGAACGTGGTCGGCATGCCGCTGATGCCGGTCTACATGGGCAAGGCGGGCGGCTTCTTCTTCCTGGTCTTCGGCGTGATCTCGTTCATGTCGGCGATCGCCACGATCAACCCGATCTGGGCGTACGGCCCGTACCGGCCCGACCAGGTGTCCACCGACGCCCAGCCGGACTGGTACATGGGCTTCTCCGAGGGCCTGATCCGGGTGATGCCGGGCTGGGAGATCAGCGTCTGGGGCGGCCACACCCTGAACCTCGGGGTGTTCATCCCGCTGATGGTCTTCCCGACCGTGCTGCTGGCCATCTGGTGCTGGCCGTTCCTGGAGGCCTGGGTCACCGGGGACCGCGGCGAGCACCACATCGCCGACCGCCCGCGCAACCACCCGGTCCGCACCGCGTTCGGCGTGGCCTGGATGGGCCTCTACCTGATCCTGCTGGCCGGCGGCGGCAACGACCTGCTGGCGACCCACTTCCACCTGTCGATCAACGCGATCACCTACGCCGTGCGGATCGGCTTCTTCGCCCTGCCGGTGGCGCTGTTCGTGATCACCAAGCGCTGGTGCCTGGGCCTGCAGCGGCGGGACAAGGAGAAGGTGCTGCACGGCCGGGAGACCGGCGTGATCAACCGGCTGCAGCACGGCGAGTTCGTCGAGGTGCACGCGCCGCTGCCGCAGGGCCGGCTGTACACCCTCACCTCGCACGAGCAGCCCGAGCCGGTCGAGCCGGCGCCCGAGGTGGACGAGAACGGCGTGGCCCGCCGGGCCGGCCTGTGGACCCGCACCCGGGCCAAGCTGTCCCGCGGCTTCTACGGCGAGGGCAGCCAGATCGCCAAGCCCACCGTCGAGGAGCACGAGGAGATCACCAGCGGCCACGGCCACCACTGACGGCGCCCCCGGCACGACCAGGGCCCGCTGCACCGGAAACGGTGCGGCGGGCCCTCGGTGTCGCCGGACTCCCCCCGCGCAGTCGCCCGGGCGGGCCGGCGGTTCAGCCCCGCAGGGCGGCCGGGACGACGGCGAACAGCGCCGCCGCCAGGGTGACGGAGAGGCAGAGCGTCGCCCAGCGGGTGCAGATCCGGCGGCACTCCGCGCGGTAGCGGGCGGCCAGCCGGCGGCAGCGGTCGACGGCGCGGTCGACGACCTCCTCGGCGTAGCGCAGGCGGTCGGCGGCGTAGGCCCGCTCCAGGTCCTCCCGTTCGGCCTCCGGCAGCCAGGGGAACTGCGCGGCGAAGGCGCGGGCGTCGCGTTCGGCCGCCGCGACCTCGGCCTCCCAGGCCAGGAAGCCCTCGATGCGGGCGATCCCCACCCGGGAGTTCCTCCGGCCGCCGCCGGCCGCCCCGCCCTGGCGCGGGGTCCGCGCCCGCGGTGGACGCCGTCTGCCGCTCATGACCGCTCCTCACGTCCTGTCGGGTCGTCCCGCCGGAATTCCTGCGCGGACGGGCTCCGGCGCCGAGTCGCTCCGCAACCACGCAACTACTACCAGCGACGAACCGCAGGTGGCGGGCGGCTCGCCACGACCCCGGGGGCCCGAGAAAACTTGCGTGGCACGCACTATTGCGTACCACGCACCTTTGGCGGGACAGTGGTGCCATGACGGACGGAGAGCCCGGACTGCGGGAACGGAAGAAGGCCGCGACGCGGGAGGCGCTCAGCTGGGCGGCGCTCAGCCTGGCGGTGGAACGGGGACTGGAGAACGTCCGGGTCGAGGACATCGCGGCCGCGGCCGGGGTGTCCCCGCGCACCTACAACAACTACTTCTCCAGCAAGGCCGAGGCGATCGTCTTCCGGCACCGCAACCGGATCATGCGGGCCGCCGAGGCCCTGGCCACCCGCCCGGCGGAGGAGCCGCTGTGGGAGGCGCTGTCCCAGGCCCTGGTCGAACCCTTCGACGGCGCCGAGGAGGAACCCGCCCCCGGCTGGGTCGCCGCCGTGCGACGGCTCCTGCGCGAACCCTCGCTCCAGGCCGAGCTGTTCCGCGGCGGCGCGCAGACCAGGGCCGGGCTCACCGCCGCGATCGCCGCCCGCACCGGCACCGATCCGGACCGGGACCTCTACCCGAAGCTGGTGGCCGCGGCCGCGCTCTCCGCGCTGCAGGTCACCAACGAGCACTACCTGGTCGCCGACCCGGCGGTGCCCTTCAAGCCGCTGTTCGCCGAGGCGCTGCGCCAGCTCGCGGCCGGGCTGCCCGATCCGTCCGCCCGGTGAACCCACCACGCCCCTGGGGGAATTGACATGACCAACGAGGTCGTCATCGTCGGCGCCGGCCCGGTCGGGCTGTTCCTGGCCTGCGAACTGACCCTGGCAGGCGTCCGGCCGGTGGTCCTGGACCGGCTGCCCGAGCGCTCCGGCGAGCAGAAGGCCAACGGACTGGTCGGGCAGGTGCTCCGGCTGCTCGACCACCGCGGCCTCCACCGGGCGCTCAGCGGCGCCGCGGGTGCGCCGCGGCCCGTACCCCGGTTCGTCTTCGGGGCCTTCCCGCTGGAACTGCACCGGCTCGACGGCAATCCGCTGCACGCCCTGCCGATCCCGCAGCACCGGATCGAGGCCGTCCTGGAGGAACACGCCCTCGCGCTGGGCGTCACGGTCCTGCGCCGGTGCGAGGTCACCGGCTTCACCCAGGACCGTGACGGGGTCACCGTGGACCTCCACGGCCCGGACGGCGCACGGCAGTTGCGCACCCGCTACCTGGTCGGCGCGGACGGCGGCCGCAGCACCGTCCGCAAGCGCGCCGGCATCGGCTTCCCCGGCGTCACCTCGCCCGACCCGGTCTCCCGGATCGCCCACGTGCTGCCGCCCGAGGGCCTGCGCACCACCGACGACGGCAAGCTCCTGCTGCCCGGCTGCCCGACCCCGTTCGGGCCGTGGACCCACACCCGCACCGAGCACGGCGTGTTCGTCATCTCCCCGTTCGGCCCGGACGCCGCCATGATCGCCACCATGGAGTGGGGCGGCCCGCCCGTCGACGAGGCCGGCCCGCTCACCCTGGACGAGCTGCGCGCCAGCATCCGCCGGGTCACCGGCGCCGACCTGCCGCTCGCCCCGGCCCGGACGGCGGGACCGTTCACCCCGCGCCGCACCGTCGGCCACAACACCCGGCTCGCCGAGCGGTACCGCGAGGGCCGCGTCCTGCTGGTCGGCGACGCCGCGCACGTCCACGCCGCGACCGGCGGCCCCGGCCTCAACCTCGGCCTCCAGGACGCCGCCAACCTGGGCTGGAAGCTCGCCGCCGAACTCCGGGGCTGGGCCCCGCCCGGCCTGCTGGACAGCTACCAGGACGAACGCCGGCCGGTCGGCGAGCGGGTCTTCATGCACTCCCAGGCCCAGATGGCCCTGATGGCCCCCGGCCCCGGGATCACCGCGCTGCGCGCCCTGGTCGGCGAGCTGATCGCCCACCAGGACAACCTCGCCCGGATAGCCGCCCTGATGGCGGGCAGCGACGTCCGCTACGACACCGACTGCCCGCACCCGCTCGCCGGGGGCTTCGCCCCGGAACTCACCCTCGACACCCCGACCGGGAGCACCCGCCTGGCCGAACTCACCCACAGCGGAAGGCCGTTGCTGCTCGACCTGACCGGCGGCGCGCTCGGCCTCGCCGACCGGGCGGCCGGCTGGAAGGACCGGGTCGACGTCCTCGCCGCCGACTGCCCCCAGGCACCACCGCCCGCCGGAGCCCTGCTGCTGCGCCCGGACGGCTACGTCGCCTGGGCCTGCGCCCCCGGCGACGCCGACCGGGCGGGACTGGACCGGGCGCTGCGCGGCTGGTTCGGCGCACCGCGGATCTGAGTACCGGCACCCGGGCGGACTGAGTACTCCACCCCTGCCGGGGCGGCGGGAGCCGCCGGAAGACTGGGCACATGAGCGAATCCCTGCCCACCGCAGCCGCCCCGACCAGGACCGCACCGGACCGCTGGTGGCGGGCCCCGTCGATCTCGACGGCGCTGACCCTGGCACTGCTGCCGCCCGCGGTCATGCTCCGGGGCCTCGGCGAAATGGCCACCGACCCCTGTACGTCCACGGGCCCGTGCCCCGCCGTGCCGCACCTGGCGGTCGCCTCGGCCGCCGTGGTCGCGGCGGTGATCGCGGTCGTCCTCCAATGGCCCGCGGCCCGGCTGTTCCGACCGGCCCGGGTGGCCGTCTCCCTGGTCCCGCCGGCCGCACTCGCGGTCGAGTTCTTCGCCATCCTGAGCATCGGCCCCGGCGCGTGACCCCGGCGCCCGCCCCCAGGTCAACTGAGGCCTGTCTCTTGGATCCTTGCCGGGTCCGCGACGCCGGGGCACGCACCTCGCCGCGTTGTCGTCGGTCACCAATGCTCCGCAGTGGCTCCCTCCTCCGCCTTGCGATGCACGCACCCCGACGCCGCGGCCTGATCCGACAAAATCCAAGAGACAGGCCTTAAGGTCGTCGCGGCCGCCCTTCGACGGGCGGAGGGAACCGGACGAACGGGGAACCATGCGCATCGGAATCATCGGCACCGGCGTGGTCGGGCAGACCCTCGCGGACAAGCTGGTCTCGCTCGGCCACCAGGTGGCCCTGGGCTCCCGGACCAAGGACAACGAGCACGGGCTGGCCTGGGCCGGAAAGGCCGGCCCCGCGGGCAGCTGCGGGACCTTCGCCGAGGCAGCGGCCTTCGGAGAGGTGGTGCTGAACGCCACCGGCGGGACGGTCTCGCTGGCGGCGCTGCGCGCGGCCGGGGCGGAGCGCCTCGCCGGGAAGCTGCTGATCGACGTGTCCAACCCGCTGGTGTTCGGCCCCGAGGGCGTCACCCTCGCCCCGGTCAACACCGACAGCATCGGCGAGCAGATCCAGCGCGAGTTCCCCGAGGCCCGGGTGGTGAAGGCCCTCAACACGCTGAACTGCGAGCTGATGGTCGCACCGGGCAGACTGGCCGGCGAGCACAACCTGTTCATCGCCGGGAACGACGCCGTCGCCAAGGCCGAGGCGGTCGCCCTGCTGGGCGAGTTCGGCTGGCCGGCCGAGTGGATCGTCGACCTCGGGGACATCACCGGCGCCCGGGCGACCGAGATGATGATGCCGTTCTGGCTCCGGATGATGGGCCACTTCGGCGACGCCTCGTTCAACTACTCGTTCCGGCGGCCCGCGTAGCCCTCCGGGCCCGCCCCTCCCCCGGTGGTGGGGCGGGCCCGGCGGTCGCCGACCGGCCGTGGGGGACAATGGTCGGCATGTCCCGACGTCGTTCCGCGCCCCGCCCCGCCGCTCCCCGGCTGCTGCCGTCCTCCCCGTGCCCGTGCGGCCTGCCCGCCGCCTACGGCGACTGCTGCGGCCGGCTGCACCGCGGCCAGGCGAAGGCCACCACCGCCGAGTCGCTGATGCGCTCCCGGTTCAGCGCCTTCGCCGCCCAGGACGAGGCCTACCTGCTGCGCACCTGGCACCCGGACACCCGGCCCGACGAGGTCGACTTCGACCCGGCCCTGCGCTGGACCGGGCTGGAGGTGCTCTCCACCAGCGAGGGCGGCGCCTTCCACGCCGAGGGCACGGTCGCCTTCCGCGCGCACTGGACGGAGGGCGGCGAGCAGGGCGTGCTCAGCGAGCACAGCCGCT
Organism: Kitasatospora sp. NPDC059088; assembly: GCF_042738155.1. NCBI lineage: Bacteria > Bacillati > Actinomycetota > Actinomycetes > Kitasatosporales > Streptomycetaceae > Kitasatospora > Kitasatospora sp. NPDC059088. Next base: position 49,722 of record NZ_JBHYGR010000049.1, read on the forward strand.
TCGTCCGGTACGAGGGCGCCTGGGTGTACCTCGACGCCCTCTCGCTCGGCTGAGGACCCGCCGGCCGGGGCCGCCGCCCTACAGGTAGTCGTCCAGGCGGCCCAGCGAGTAGCCGGCCGCGGTGACCTCGTTGAGCACCTTGCGCAGCAGGTCCGGCATGGTGGCCTTCCAGTCGGAGGTGCCGCGGAAGTGGGTGAGGATGATGTCGCCCGGGTGGAGCTTCCGGTCGTCGTAGCGCCACTCCATGTGGTCCGGGAAGGCCTCCTCGTTCCACAGCGGGACGGCCTGCACCCCGCAGGAGGCCGCGGCGCGCAGGGTGTCGTCGTTGTACTCGCCGTACGGGGGGCGGAACAGCCGGGGGCGCACGCCGATCTGCTGCTCCAGCTGGTCCTGCTGGTCGCAGATCTCCCGGCGCTGGGTCTCGTAGTCGAGGACCTTGAGGTTGCGGTGGTTGATCGTGTGGTTGTTGATCTCCACGCCCTGCTTGTGCAGGTCCCGGAAGTAGCCGTAGTTGTCGCGGACGAGGTAGTCGGAGAGGAAGGCGCTGAGCGGGATCCCCAGTTCCGCCGCCATCCGGGAGAACTCCGGGTCCTTCTCGAAGCCGTCGTCGATGGTCAGGAAGACCACCTTGTCCTCGGTCGGCACCCGGAACACCACGGGCGGGCGGCCGTCCTTCAGTTTGACGCCCTGCACCGGGGTGAGGGTGGCCTTGGCGGCGGGGCGGGCCGGGGCCTTCAACGGCGGGTGGTCCAGGCCCCAGCGCTGGGCGGTCTCCAGGGCGGTGCGGGCCACGTCGGCCTGGCGGGCGGCCGCCTCGCTGCTGGTCTCCTCCTGCTCCCGGGCCAGGCCTGGGAGCAGCGGCGGAGCGGGTTGGGCCGCCCCGGGGCTCGTCGGGGCGGCGTCGGCTCCGGCGGCGGGCGCTGCCGCGGCTCCGGCGGCGGGCGCCCCGGCGGCCGGGGCGGGCTTGGGCTGGGCGGCGGGACCGGCGCAGCCGGTGACCACGGCGGTGAGGCAGACGGCGGCCAGCAGTCCGGTGCGTGCGCCGCTCCGCTTCTGACCTTTCCTCAGATCCCCACTCATGCGACAAACTGATGGTCCGTTCATAGCTGCTACTGCTCCCCCGCCGGGCGCCCCCGCCAACCCTCCGTCACCCGCCCGGGGCAACGGCACGCCGCCCGCCCTGCCGATCCTTTGCCGAATCCCCCACAACCGGTACGAAAACCCTTTGCGCCCGCGGCACCCGGAAACGGATCATGCGCGCATGACCGACCGCTGGACCGTCACCACCGCCGACGTGACCGCCCCCGAGGCCACCGACCTGCTGCGCGAGTACTACTACGACGTGGCCAACCGCTACTACCGCCTGCACCTGGGCCGCGAGGGCACCCCGGAGGAACTGGAGTCCGGCCTCGCCGGCTCCCCCAGCGGCGACCTGGCCGCCCCCACCGGCCTCTTCCTGCTCGGCCGCTACGACGGCGCGCCCCAGTCCTGCGCCGGCCTGCGCCGCCACGACGCCACCAGCGTCGAACTCACCCGGGTCTTCGTCCGCCCCGGCCTGCGCGGCACCGGCGGCGGCGCCCAGCTGCTCGCCGCCGTCGACCGGGCTGCCCGCACCATGGGCGCCGAGCGGATCGTCCTGGACACCCGCCTCGACCTGGTCGAGGCCCGCGCCCTCTACCTGCGCAACGGCTACCGGGAGATCCCGGCGTACGGCGACACCGGCCCGTACTCCGAGGTCTGGTACGGCAAGGACCTCACCGAGCCGGGCCGCCACGGGAGTTGACCACCGGCACCGGCCCTGCCGCGCCCCTGCCCCGCCCTACCGCGCCCCGGCCGCCCGGCGGCCCGCCAGGGCCGCGGCCAGCTCGGCGGCCGAGGGCGGGTTGGCGCCGGGGCGGGAGACGGTCAGCGCGGCGGCGGTGACGGCCTCGGCGAGGCAGTCGGCCAGATCCGTGCCGGCCGCGCGGGCGTGCAGAAGGGCCGCCATGAAGGAGTCACCGGCGCCGACGGTGTCCGCGACCGCGACCGGGACGGCCGCCACCCGCTCCCGGCGGCCCGCCGCGGTGAGCGCCAGGGCGCCCTCCGCCCCGAGGGTCACCGCGACCGTGTCGGGCCCCAGGGCGAGCCAGCGCTCGGCGACCGCCTCCACGGGCTCGCCCGGGTAGAGCCAGGCGAGGTCCTCGTCGCTCGCCTTCACCAGGCCGCTCAGCGCCACGCAGCGCTCGACCCGGCGCACCGCCGCCGCCCGGTCGCCCATCAGCGCGGGGCGCACGTTCGGGTCGTAACTGACCGGCGCCCGGTCGCGCCACCGTTCCACCAGGGCGAGCACCGAGGCGGCGCCCGGTTCGGTGACCGCGCCGATCGAGCCGAGGTGGATCCCGGCGGGGGCGGTGGGGAGTTCGGTCGGCGCCAGCGTCCAGCCGATGTCGAAGGTGTACCCGGCCCGCCCCTGCCCGTCCAGCCGCACCACCGCCGAGGGCGTGCGGGCCACCTCGGCCGCCCGGACCACCACCCCGGCCGACTCCAGGTGGCGGCGGATCAGCCGCCCGTCGGCGTCCGGCCCCAGCTCGGTGAGCAGCACCGCCGGGCGGCCCAGCCGGGCCAGGCCGTACGCGACGTTCGCGGGGCTGCCGCCGGGGTGGACCCGGTCGGGGGCGCCGTCCGTCCGGACGATGTCGGCGACGCACTCACCGATCACCAGAAGGTGTGAAGCGGGGCTGGTCACGGCGGCTCCTGGCATCCGGTACGCGGGCGTCGTCCGGGGGCCACCCTACGCGGTGCGTCCGGGAAGGCGTCCGGGCACAGGAGTACGGCCGCCGGACCTGGCCAGGTTCTCCGACGGCCGTGGCCCCGTCCGTCAGGGGACGAAGCACTACGAACGCTAGCCCCGGCCCGGGGGCGCCGCCAGCACCGTGGTCCGTCCGGGGGACGCCCGCGTGTCGGCACCGTTGTGGCCGGATCCGGCGGGATCCGGCGGGACTCGGCCGGTCCCCGCCCGGCGGGGCTGACGGTCCAGTAGGGTCCGTGCCCGGTGCGCCGCGCACGCATCGCACGTCCGCCCCGTCCGAAGTGTGGTGATCCCCCTTGCCCAGGACCCGTGCCGCCTCCGCCCTGGCACTCGCCCTCGGCGCGGTGCTGCTGTCCGCGAGCGCCCCGCCGGCCGCCGCCGTGGACGGTCCGGGCGATCCGGTCTTCCCCTCGCTCGGCAACCCCGGGTACCGGGCGCTCGCCTACGACCTGTCCTTCGAGTACCGGGCCGACACCCGGACCGTGGACGGAACCGCGGTGATCACCGCCCGGACCACCCGGACCACGGCCGCCCTGTCGCTGGACGCGCTCGGGCTGGACGTGCACGCCGTCCGGGTCGACGGGCGGGCGGCCCGGTTCGCCGTCCACGACGAGAAGCTGACCGTCACCCCCGGGGAACCGCTGCGCCGGGGCAGCACCGCGCGGCTGACCGTCGAGTACACCGCCGACCCCCGCGCCGCCCTGCCGCACACCGGCTGGGTGCCGACCGCGAACGGCTTCGCGGTGGCCGGGCAGCCCGCCAGTGCCCACACCGTCTTCCCGTGCAACGACCACCCGAGCGACAAGGCCCGCTTCACCATCGCGGTGACCGCGCCGGATCCCCTGCTGGGCGTCGCCAACGGGGAGCTGGCGCAGACCGTGCCGCTCGGCGACGGCCGCACCACCCGGCGGTACGTCTCCCGCGAGCCGATGGCCACCGAACTCGTCCAGGTGTCCGTCGGCGACTACACCGTCCGCGAGCGCCCCGGCCCGCACGGGCTGCCGCTGCGCGACGTCGTACCGACCGCCCGGGTCGCCGAGCTGGCCCCGGCCCTGGACCTCACCGCCGACCAACTCCGCTGGGCAGAGCAGCACTTGGGACCGTTCCCGTTCGAGTCCTACGGCATCCTGCCGGTCGACAGCGACGACCCGGCGGCCTTCGGCTTCACCGGACTGGAGACCCAGACCCTCACCCTCTACAAGCCGGGCTTCCTGCGCCAGGCCGAACCGGCGATCGGCTCGCACATGATGCACGAGCTGGTGCACTCCTGGTTCGGCGACAGCGTCACCCCCGCCACCTGGGCCGACCTGTGGCTCAACGAGGGCCACGCCGACTACTACGGCCTCGCCTACCGCTACGAGCGCGGCTGGCCCGACGCCTGGGGCGACACCACCCTGACCGCCCGGATGCGCCGGGTGTACGGCCTCGGCGACCAGTGGCGGCACGACTCCGGCCCGGTCGCCTCGCCCACCGCCGACACGCTCTTCGACGACCAGCGCTACACCGGCGGCGCCCTGGTGCTGTTCGCCCTCCGGGAGAAGGTCGGCGCCGCCGCCTTCGACCGGATCGAGCGGACCTTCCTGCGCGAGCACCGCCACGGCACCGCCACCACCCGGGACTACGTCCGCACCGCCTCCGAGGTCTCCGGGCAGGACCTCACCGGCTTCCTGGACGATTGGCTGTACGGGCGGCGCACCCCGCCGATGCCCGGCCACCCGGACTGGACGGTGGCGCCCGCGACCACCGCACCGGACCCCGCCGGCGCCCGCCCCGCCGGGTCGCCACGGCTGACGGAGCACTCGGGAACGGTCTGACCCGCTTCGCGGCGTCCGAGCGGCTTGCGGAGCTTTCGGACGCTCCGTCGCCGTTCGCCCGCCCGGGCGCGCCACCGTGCACGCCCGGGCGCCCCCGTGCGCCCCTGGCCGTCCGGGAACGGACGGGCCATGGTGGTCCCCACGGCCCGCCTGCCGCCCGGCCTAGCCCCTGTCGCTTATACACCTCTGACGCAGCCGACGACAATCCAAGTGTAGATCTCGGTGGGGGGCGGGGCGAGCAAA